>JAYVVD010000142.1:0-2317 GCA_043787295.1 Ferruginibacter sp.
TTTTTATACCTCGCTTCAAGATCACTATTGCCGGTTAAAAATAAAGTAGCTACAAGGTTTAGAATAGATATTTTTAATAAAGTACTTAGCCTTCCTGTAGGTTACTTTACCGAGCAGCGCAAGGGAGATCTAATGAGTCGTATGACAAACGACGTCGGCCAAGTGGAAGGCTCCGTTTTAGGTGCATTAGAAGGTTGGGTAAAAGATCCACTGCAAATAATCATCAATTTGATAGTGCTGTTTACAATTAATGCAGAGCTTACAATCATTATACTTTTCTTCATTCCAATTATGGGATTTTTTATTGGAAGAGTGGGCCGTTCTTTAAAAAAACCATCAGGTCTTATTGCCCAAAAAAATGGTGAATCTATTTCTATTTTAGACGAAACACTTGGAGGACTTAGGGTTATAAAAGCTTTTAATGTAGAGAATGCAATACGCAAAAAGTTTTTTGACAACAGCAATAATTTACTCAAGCTGAGCAACAGTGTTGGTTATCGCCAAAGCCTTGCCTCACCTATGAGTGAAGTATTAGGTGTGATGATGTTTACCGCTATTTTATGGTATGGTGGTGGCAAGGTGTTGGGCAACCAATATCCTGAATTAAATGGCGCAATGTTTCTTGCCTACATGGCATTGTTCTTCAACATTATTGATCCGGCAAAAAGTATATCCGGTGCCATCAGTAATTTGCAAAGAGGTACCGCCGCTATTGAAAGAATACAGGAAGTTCTCAAAGCACCTATCACAGTAAATGAAAACCCCAATGGGTTGCAAATAATAAATTTTACGGACAGCATAGAATTTGAAAACGTAAGCTTTTATTACGATGACGTGGCTATTTTAAAAGACATTAGTTTTAAAGTAGAAAAGGGAAAAACAATTGCTTTGGTGGGTAGTAGCGGAGCAGGAAAATCTACCCTTGCAGATTTAATCCCCAGGTTTCATGATGTAAGTGGCGGTGCAATATTGGTGGATGGGGCGAACATAAAAGACTATTCGTTGTTTTCTTTGCGAAGCCTCATGAGCATTGTAACACAGGAGCCCATTTTGTTTAATGATACCATTGCAAACAACATTGCATTGGGTATGGAAAATGCCAACATTAACGAAATTACTAATGCTGCAAAAATTGCCAACGCACATTTGTTTATAGAAAAAAAGGAGTTTGGTTACGATACAAATATTGGTGATCGTGGTATGAAACTGAGCGGTGGCGAAAGGCAAAGATTAACTATTGCAAGGGCAGTATTAAAAAATCCGCCTATTCTTATTTTAGATGAAGCAACCTCTTCGCTAGATACAGAGAGCGAAAAGCTTGTACAGGATGCAATCAATAATTTAATGGAAAACAGAACTTCCATTGTTATTGCACACAGGTTAAGTACCATACGCCATGCAGACGAAATTATTGTACTGCGCAAAGGTGAAATTGTTGAACGTGGTACTCACAACGGTCTTATAGAACAAAACGGTTTTTACAAAAGATTGGTTGATATGCAGGAAGTAAAATAACAGCAACGCTTGAAGTATTCTTACTGGTAGCACTCCAACTGCCTATATTGCTTTGGAAATACTATAACAAGTTTTAAGCTACTTCCCCCCCTAAAAATCTTACAATTGGCAAACAAAAACGAAGGGTTAGCTATTTCAAAATAGTTTCCTTTTTTTAATTTCTTGACTTTTGTCAAGCAATTTTTTTTATTCCCCTTATAATTTTGTTGTATAAAAATAGGTACTTCCAAACAATAAGGTTATGTCAAAAAATTCAAGAAGATTATTTATTAAAAAAGCAACCGCCGCTGCTTTGGTTGCACTAACAATAAATCCTTTTTTTAAACTGTGGGCATTTTCCCCTAATAAAAATGTAAATATTTGGGAAGAACTAGTTGACTATGCCAGATGGTGCCCAACGGTACACAATCTGCAACCACACAGGCTAAAAGTTCAGTCAAATACAGAGGCATGGTTATATTATGATCCTTCAAAACTTTTGCCTATCGAAGATGCACAATCAGTATTTACCACTGTTGCAATGGGAATATTTATTGAGTGTCTTTCTATTGCTGCATCTCCACATAAATTAAAGGTAGAAATTGTTCAATTATACAACCCAATTCTTGCAACGGTTAAGGATGTAACCTTATTTGCAAAACTTAAGCTCGTAAAAAATAATGAAATAGAAATGTTGGATAGGTCATTAATATTAAAAAGGAAAACTTCCCGTTTGCATTACAACGGCAAAATACTTTCGGCTGAAACAGTTTTAAAAATAAAAAATGAAACAGCAATGCTAGGCCATGAATATTTCTCAACA
>JAYVVD010000143.1:0-3488 GCA_043787295.1 Ferruginibacter sp.
ATTATTTATGAACGTTTTGGGTCTTTGTGAATATTTTGGCCATACGCAAACTCCTTTTTAGCGTAAATTGCATGTTAACAGTTTCGATAATTTATGAAGATAGATGTTTTGGCTTTTGGGGTACACCCCGATGATGTAGAACTTGGTTGCGCAGGCGTTTTACTTTCAGAAAAAAAGAACGGAAAAAAAATTGCTATTGTTGATCTTACTCAAGGAGAACTTGGCACAAGAGGCAATGCTGAAACAAGAAAAGAAGAAGCGGCGGCAGCTGCTACAATTTTAAATGTAGATGCAAGAGAAAACCTGATGATGGAGGACGGTTTTTTTGAAAACAACGAAATAAATAAACGAAGAGTAATTACAGTTCTTAGAAAATATAAACCTGAAATAATTTTTTGTAATGCGCCGGAAGATAGGCATCCAGACCATGGACGAAGTGCTCAACTTGTGGAAGATGCCGCATTTTTATCAGGTCTTTCTAAAGTGGAAACATTTTTAGATGGTAAACTGCAAAAAGTATGGAGACCAAAATTTGTGTTTAACTTTATACAGGATAGATATTTAAAACCCGATTTTGTGATTGATATTTCAACAGAAATGGAGCAAAAAATTGAATCGGTAAAGGCTTATAAAACACAGTTCTTTAATGCTGAAAATAAAGCCGGTCCGCAAACCTACATTTCTACTCCTGAATTTTTAGAAAGTGTATATTCCCGTGCTGCCATGTTTGGCAAAATGATAGGAGTAAAATATGCAGAAGGATTTATTTCAAAGAAAATAATCGGGTTTAAAAACCTTGACGGATTGATAAAAGAAACAACTTAATAAAAGATTAATAAAAATATCAAAATGGCTACCCCCAAATTTAAAAACTCAACCGGAATAAATTTCCACAGAGAACTTAAGCAAAGAGTAAATAATTATTTTGTGGAAAATAAAAAGAAAAGCACCGGCAATTTTTCTCTTTATTTTAAGGCTGTACTATTCTGGACATTGTATGTTGCCCTTTATGTGCATGTACTTTTTTTTACACCTGCTACATGGATAGCTATTGGAGAATGTTTTGTAATGGGTGGGCTTACAGCAGGTATTGGTTTTAATGTAATGCATGATGGTGGGCACGGAAGTTTTAGTGACAGTGCTTTTTGGAATAAAATTGCTGCATTTTCAGTAAACGGTCTTGGTGCAAGCATGCTGATGTGGAATAACAAACACAATATTGTGCACCATACTTATACCAATATTGATGGCATTGATGATGACATTGAAATAAAGCCATTATTGCGTATGTGCCCAACACAGAAAAAATATAAAATTCACCGTTTTCAGCATATTTACGTTTGGTTTCTTTATACGTTGTTATTGGTAATCTGGGTATTTGGAACCGACTACACAAAATACTTTAGAAAAAGAGTTGGTAGTGTTCCCATAAAAAAATTCAGTGCATTTGATCACTTTGCATTTTGGGCAGCAAAAGTTTTTTATTACATTTTCATGATTGCTTTGCCAATTTATATAGTAGGGTTTTTGCCTTGGCTTGTAGGGTTTTTGGTGATGGCAATGTTTGCAGGACTGGTTCTGAGTGTAGTGTTTCAATTAGCCCATACAATTGAAGAAACAGCATTCCCTGTGCCTACAGTTGCTACCAATGATATTGAAAACGAATGGGCCATTCACCAGATTGAAACCACTGCAAATTTTGCAACAAAAAACAAATTAATATCATGGTTGGTAGGTGGACTTAACTTTCAGATAGAGCACCATTTGTTTCCAAAAATTTCGCATGTTCATTACCCTGAGATTAGCAAGATCATAAAAAAGACGTGCGAAGAATTTAATGTAAAATATATTGAGCACCGCAAAATGCGCCATGCGCTTGTATCTCACGCTACTTATTTAAAAAGAATGGGAAGAGGATGATGGAAGATTAAAGATGCTAGTTAAAAGATTAAAGACAAGATAGCCCGATGTGCCGGGTTATTTTTTTGTACATCAGAACATTTTGTTAAATTGTTTTTGTAAAACAGGCCTTAAGAGATCAGGTTTTCACAGTTACTTTCACGAATAAAAACAACAGGAACTCCAGAAAAAAATCAGTATAATTTAAACATACATTTACAAGAACTTTCATTCTGAAATTTAAAACAGCTTAATATCCTTATTAAACGCCGGAAACACATAAAAACTTCAGGTATTAGCGACAGCTTCTGAGTGTGTTGCTAAAGGTATGGGGTTCATGGAAATTTATTTGGTATTCAGTTATTGTGTTTGATATGGATGGGATTAAATATTGTAACATTTGCAAAGCATTGGGATCCTATTCTACTAAATTTAATTTTTAGCACACAAACGGCTTATGCAGTTCCTATAATTATGATGCTGCAAAACAGGCAAACTCAGAGAGACGGTATACAAGCTGATAATGATTATCAGACAAACGTGGAAGCTAAGAAGGAAATTGAAGCACTACCTCTTCATTTAAATAAAATAGAAACGAAGAAACTTGATATTATAATAAGGATGTTGAAAGAGATGAAGGGGTGCACTTTAAGAAAAAACTTTAAATATAAATTGTTTGATAAAAATATTTGATTTAATGTTTCATAAAAAGAAGTATAGTCTCAAAATTTTAAATTCAATCTTTAAAAATACATTCGCCTAAAATTATTGTTGAAAAATGTTCAAATGCCCAAAGGCGCAGGGATGGACAGTAGTAGCTGCTGCAACAATATACGC
Source organism: Ferruginibacter sp. (assembly GCA_043787295.1). Lineage (GTDB taxonomy): Bacteria > Bacteroidota > Bacteroidia > Chitinophagales > Chitinophagaceae > Ferruginibacter. The sequence continues at coordinate 2,737 of JAYVVD010000143.1, forward strand.
TGAAGTATGATAACCTTGGTTGCGGCACTACTACAGACAGCCCGTTACAATTGTTCCAATAATGGTATTTGCTCACCGCCCCAACAACCCTTAAATTTGCGCTTCAAAATAATTGTATGAATGAAGAGAAAAATCTTAATTTTTTAGAAGAAATTATAGAGAAAGATTTGGCAGATGGGAAATACTCATCTATTGTTACAAGGTTTCCGCCAGAGCCAAACGGCTACCTCCATGTGGGACATGCGACAGCTATTTGTTTAAATTTTGGACTTACAAAAAAATATCCAGGCTATACAAATTTGCGGTTTGATGATACAAATCCTGTGACAGAAGAGACAGAATATGTAGACAGTATAAAGGAAGATATAAAATGGCTCGGATTTGAATGGAAGCATGAATTGTATGCATCTGATTATTTTGATACGATGTATGAATATGCTGTAACGCTTATCAATAAAGGCTTGGCGTATGTAGAAGATGCAAGTGCTGAAGAGATTGCAAAACTAAAAGGCACACCAACAGAGCCAGGTAAAGACAGTGCTGCACGCAGCAGATCTGTTACAGAAAACCTTGATTTTTTTACCAGAATGAAAAACGGTGAGTTTGCAGATGGTACAAAAACCCTTAGAGCAAAAATAAATATGGCGCATACAAATATGCTGATGCGTGACCCATTAATTTACCGAATCAGACATGCACACCACCACCGCACAGGCGATAAATGGTGCATTTACCCGATGTATGATTTTGCG
>JAYVVD010000144.1:0-4919 GCA_043787295.1 Ferruginibacter sp.
CAAAAGAAAGACCCCTCTCAGAAAATATACACCCAAAGTGCTGCACCACAATATAATGCACCTGCACCGCAAGCAGCACCAGTACAAGCTTCAACAACACCGGTAGCTGTGACCCCGCTTGAAGCACCAAAAGCCGATAATTTAATTACCATTAAAAGCCCAATGATCGGTACTTTCTATCGCTCATCATCACCAGATAAACCATTGTTTGTAAATGTTGGTGATGAAGTAACAATGGGTAAAGTTGTTTGTATAATAGAAGCAATGAAACTTTTTAATGAAATAGAAAGTGAAGTAAAAGGAAAAATTGTAAAAGTATTGGTAGAAGATGCAAGCCCTGTAGAGTACGATCAGCCGTTGTTTTTAGTAGAACCTTCGTTAATTTAAAAATGTGACAATTGCTCAATTTGAAAATTCTTTATTTGGGTAGTGAGTGTAACAAACCAAAAAATATAATTCCATTAATGTTTTTATAGTAGAGATCAACACCAAAACGAATGAAGAAAGAATTGTTTGATAATAATCCAATTTTAAAATTGTCATTTGATTTTGCTTTAATGGTTATAGAATACTGCGAGAAACTAGATATTGAAAAGAAATACATTATTTCAAGACAGCTTCTTAGGTCAGGCACATCCATCGGCGCAAATTCAATGGAGGCACAAAATGCTGAAAGTAAAGCTGACTTTATCCATAAAATGAAAATTGCGGCTAAGGAAGGTGAGGAAGCTCAATATTGGTTATGGCTGTGTCAATACTCTAAGAATTACCCTGATTGCATGGAACTTCAAAATAAAATTGAAGAAATAAATAAAGTGCTTGGTAAAATTCTATCTACATCAAAAATGAAAATCCATCTTAGTTAAACGCTAAGTTATTTTGTAAACTAAATTTTCGTAATGACTTTTAAAAAGGTTCAAGAGAAATAAGAAATTTTCAAATTGAGCTATTTTCAAATTTTCAAATAAATAAGATGTTTAAAAAAATCCTCATAGCCAACCGTGGCGAAATTGCACTGAGAGTTATTCGTACCTGCAGAGAAATGGGTATTAAAACAGTTGCAGTTTACTCTACCGCTGATAAAGACAGTCTGCATGTAAAATTTGCAGATGAGGCAGTTTGTATAGGCAAACCCGCCAGTGCAGATAGTTATTTAAACGTAGCCCACATAATGGCTGCGGCGGAAATTACAAATGCGGATGCCATTCATCCTGGTTACGGATTTTTGGCAGAAAATGCAAAATTTGCAAAAATATGTGGCGATCATGGTATTAAATTTATTGGCCCCATGCCGGATATGATCAATGCAATGGGTGATAAGGTGACTGCTAAAGCAACCATGATACTCGCAGGCGTGCCTGTTGTACCTGGTGTGGAAGGATTGCTTGATAGCGTTGAGCATGCAAAATGGGCTGCGAAAGAAATTGGTTACCCTATTATAATGAAAGCTACTGCAGGCGGCGGTGGAAAAGGCATGAGGGTAGTTTGGAAAGAAGAAGACATTGAAAAGAATTTTGAAAATGCCAAAACAGAAGCAGCCGCATCTTTTAAAAATGATGGCCTGTACATGGAGAAATTTGTAGAAGAGCCACGACATATAGAAATACAGGTTGCAGGTGACCAGTATGGAAATGTTTGTCATTTAAGTGAAAGAGATTGTTCCATTCAACGTCGTCACCAAAAATTGGTAGAGGAATCACCTTCCCCATTTATGACGGATGAATTACGTGAGCGCATGGGCGATGCTGCCATCAAAGCTGCACAATCCATCAATTACGAAGGCGTAGGCACTATAGAATTTTTGGTAGATAAGCACCGCAACTTTTATTTCATGGAAATGAATACTAGAATACAGGTGGAACATTGCGTTACAGAGGAAGTTATAAATTTTGATCTTATTAAAGAACAGATAAAAATAGCAGCAGGCGATAAAGTGAGTGGTAAAAATTATTATCCACAAATGCATGCCATTGAATGTAGAATAAATGCTGAAGATCCTTACAATGATTTTCGTCCATCACCGGGAAAGATTACTGTTCTTCACCAACCAGGTGGGCATGGAGTTCGGGTTGATAGTCATGTATATGCAGGCTATGTAATTCCACCATATTACGACAGCATGATTGCTAAATTAATAACTGTTGCACGTACTCGTGAAGAAGCCATCAACACCATGTACAGAGCATTGAGTGAGTACATAATTGAAGGTGTAAAAACAACTATTCCTTTTCATTTACAGCTCATGCAGAACGAAGATTTTAGAAGCGGAAATTTCACAACAAAGTTTTTAGAAGGCTTTACTATGAAGTAGTTTTGGAACAAGGTTTAAACCACAAAGGAAACAAAGGAAAGAAACACAAGATTCAGGAAGAAAATCTATAACACTTTGCGTTTGGGTACTAAACCTTAGTGTTCTTTGTGGTAAACTAAAATGCACCCTTTGCGTGCTTTGCTATCTTAGTTTCTTTGCGTGACACAAATCGCACCCATAACCCATAATATGTATTCCAATAAAGATGTAGAGCTGTATTACGATCTCAGCCAGACGCATTATAAACGTGTGTGGGATCTACAACGTAGCCGCTCTTTACATTATGGATATTGGGACAACACTACAAAAAAATTTCACGAAGCCTTACTAAATATCAATAAAATTCTTTCTGCAATAGCAGATATTAAAAAAGAACATAAAGTACTGGATGCAGGCTGTGGCATTGGTGGTTCGTCATTATGGTTGGCAAAAAATATCGGCTGTAACGTAACAGGCATAAGCCTCAGTGCAAAGCAGGTGGAGACTGCCAACAAACTTGCACTCGCCGAAAATCTACCAGCACTGGCTGTGTTTGAACAACAGGATTTTACTGCTACAAATTATGAAGCAGAAAGTTTTGATGTTATTTGGGCAATAGAAAGTGTATGCCATGCAAATGATAAAAGTAAATTTATAAACGAAGCATATCGCCTGTTAAAAAAAGGCGGCAGGTTAATTTTAGCTGATTTTTTTAAGCAGGAAAATCTCTCACAAAAAGATGCCGCACTTATAAAACAATGGGCCAACGGTTGGGCTATTGATGATTTTGCAACCATCAAAAATTTTACTGAGCAGCTAAATAATGCACGCTTTCATCTTACCAATATAGAAGATGCAACCACAAAAATAATTCCCTCTGCTAAACGTTTGTACCGTGCATATTTCCCCGGCATTGTCGGTGGTTTTTTGTATAAACTCTTCAATCCCAAACCAACTGTTTACGGTAAAAAAAATATTGATACCGCCTATCTTCAATACAAAGCTTTAAAACAACATTTGTGGACGTATAATATTGTGCTTGCTGTTAAAAAAGATTAGAAGCATGAGCATTGGAACAGTTCTAAACATTTGTATCCTGCTGTTCGCTGTACCTGCGCTTCGCTCCGGTGCCGCTTCCATCAGGGCTAGGCTCAGCAGGAGAACTTTTTTCAACTTTTATGAAAGTAAAGCATAGAAAAATTCTCAATTCAAATTTTCTTCCAAATTCACCCGGTAAATTTACCTTATGAAATTGTTGCTAATAGAAGATGAAAAAGACCTTGGCGTAAGCATACAAAAATACCTGACTTCTAAAGATTTTATTTGCGAATGGGTAACCACTGCAAAAATGGCAATTGATAAAATTTCCATTTATGATTACGATTGCATTTTACTTGATCTTATGTTGCCCGATGGAAATGGGTTTGAAATTTTAAAAGAATTAAAACATCAAAACAAAACAGAAGGCATTATAATTATTTCTGCTAAAGAAACACTGGAAACAAAAATTGAAGGCTTCAACCTTGGTGCAGATGATTTTGTTACCAAACCTTTCCATTTATCTGAATTACTTGTAAGAATACAGGCACTCATCAGAAGAAAAAATTTTAAAGGAAATAACATTGTAGTTTTCAACGAAATTGAAATTGATGTTTTATCTAAAATTGTAAAAGTAAACAACACCAAAATAGATGTTACCAAAAAAGAAATTGGGTTGCTTTTATATTTAATAGGCAACGAAAACAGGGTCCTTTCCAAAAGTGCCATTGCTGAACATCTTTCAGGCGATATGGCAGATATGCTGGATAACCATGATTTTGTATATGCGCATATTAAAAACTTAAAAAAGAAACTGAACGATGCTGGCAGCGGTGATTATATTAAATCAATTTATGGATTAGGTTACAATTGGAAAAATGAATAACAAACTCTTACATAAAACTTCCCGAGCCTATTTAATATATGCTTTACTAATATTAGTCGTATCTGCGCCGGCGTTTTATTATGCTACAGAAAAACTTTATATAAAAGAAGCTGATGATATTTTGAGGCTTCACAAAAAACAATTTTTACAATACACTGTTTCCAAATTAAAAAAAACAGATGTAGCTGTTTGGAACAGTTTTAACCGAAATGCAAAAATTGATAGCGGGAAGTTTATTACAAAGGACTCTCTGTTTTTTACCAATTATTTCGATACACTTGATGAGGAAGATGAACCATGCAGGGTTTTAAATTTTCCAGTTACTATAGAAAACAAATCTTATGTTTATTCAGAGAAGGTAAACCTTGTAGAAACCGAAGACTTAATAAAAAATATTGCGTTTTTATTTTCAGCCATTATTTCTATTTTGCTAATTGGGCTATTTATCATTACAAAAAAACTTTCCATTAATCTTTGGAAACCTTTTTATAAAACACTTAACCGGATAGAGGAATTTGAAATTGATAAAACGAAATCACTCACTTTTTCCAACACGGGTATTGAAGAATTTAACCGACTAAATAAAAGCATTGAAAAACTGATAGAAAAGAATTTACTTATTTACAAAAGCCAAAAAGAATTTATAGAAAATGCTGCCCACGAATTGCAAACACCGCTCGCTGTTTTTCAGGCAAAAATTGATAC
>JAYVVD010000145.1:0-7961 GCA_043787295.1 Ferruginibacter sp.
ATAGAAGGGAAACTCATAAACAGAAACTATATGGATAAAGAAGGCAACAAAAAATATATTACTGAAATACAGGTTACTGAGTTGTTAATGTTGGGCAAGGCAACGGGGAGTATGGTAGCGTAGGTTCATGAGGAGTGCAACGCACTCCTCATACCACGGGTTGCACTCGTGGTTACTAACGGGGAACCACTTGGTGGTTATGGATTATAGAATAGTTTATATAAAAAAATTCAATTACAAACTCCGAAGGAGTTACCCTTTAGTAACCATGGGCAAAGCCCATGGACAGTGTGCAGTATGCGCACCAACCACAAAGAGGTTACCCAAATAATAACAAAAACCCATGAGTACTTACACACAAGTATATTACCAAATAGTTTTTGGAACAAAATACCGCCAACCTACAATTGATAGAAGACACGATAGAGAATTATACAAATTTATTTATGGCGTAATTAAAAAAAGAGGCTGTCATCTATACCGCATAAATGGCATTGAAGATCATATTCATATTTTCTCGGACCTTCATCCATCAATTTGTTTAGCTGATTATGTAAAAGAAATAAAAGTAGCTAGCAACACTTTTATAAAGGAAAGCGGTTTGTTTCCTTTATTTAATGGTTGGCAGGTTGGCTATGGAGCGTTTACCTATTCAATAAGAGAAAAGCAAAAAATTATTAATTATGTTGCCAAGCAAAAACCACATCATGAGCAAGAAACATTTTTTGATGAGTATAAACGAATGCTTATAGAGAGTGGTGTTGAGTTTGATGAGAAGTATTTATTGTAGAGGGATATTACCCCTTACTAGACTTGTCCACGGGTTGCACCTTAACCACGGGCTAAAGCCCGTGGTTACTAAAGGGGAACCACGAAGTGGTTTTGCTGTTATTGAAAAAAGGTTTTCTATTGGTAACAATGAGTATAATATATGAGCCAGCTGAAAAAAGAAAAAATGATGAACCTAGCCGTGATAGAAGCGAAAATACTTTTGTGAGGCATGAACAAAAGATTGCAGCGTATAGCACGATATAAATGATTAGCAGTACAAAAATGTTCCTGCTTCTAAAAAACGAAATCGGTAATTTTATATTTTGTACTCAACGAATTTTGGATAAATAAAATGGCAACAGAAACAATTGAACAGAATGAAATATTTGAACTGGCTTATAGATTTGTAACAGAAACTGGTGAAAATATTTTTCTTACAGGAAAAGCGGGGACTGGAAAAACAACCTTTTTAAAATATTTAAAAGAGCATTGTACCAAAAATACCATTGTTGCTGCACCCACCGGCGTTGCAGCAATTAATGCAGGTGGCGTAACGCTTCACAGTCTATTTCAATTACCGTTTCATCCATTTATACCAAGCAGTGGTGGCAAAGATGACCTGCTGGGAAAAATGAAATACAACAAACAGCGCCTGCAATTATTGCGCAAAATGGAGCTGCTGATAATTGATGAAATAAGCATGGTTCGTTGCGATACGATGGATGCGATAGATACGTTGCTGAGAAGTGTTCGCAGAAATTATCATGTGCCTTTTGGTGGTGTACAATTGCTTTGTATTGGAGATCTGCACCAGTTGCCACCGGTAGCGCAAAACCATGAGTGGAATATTTTGCAGGAATATTATGCTTCGCCTTTTTTCTTTGATAGCCTTGCTGTAAAAGAACAGCAGCCAATATTGATTGAGTTGAATAAAATATATCGCCAAAAAGAACAGGCGTTTGTAAAGCTGCTGAATAGTGTTCGAACAAATAACATGAGTGAGGATGATTTTGAAATGTTGCACGAACGTTTTATACCTGGTTTTAAACCAGGTTACGATGAAAAATTTATTACCCTTACTTCTCACAACAAACAGGCAGAGCTTATAAACAACAGCGAGATACAAAAGCTACTTTCGCCGTCATATGTTTACAAAGCAGAAATAGAAAATGAGTTTCCGGAAAACATTTATCCGGCAGATGCGGCACTAATGTTGAAGCAGGGTGCACAGGTAATGTTTATAAAAAATGATGTTGTAGAAAAAAAATATTTTAATGGAAAGATTGGTGTGGTTTGCAAAATAAATGAAGATAAAATAGTAGTTGATTGTGATGGGATTGAAATTGATGTTTACAGAGAAACATGGGAAAACAGCCGCTATACACTAAACAGAACAGATGCTAAACTACAACAGGAAGTAATAGGAACTTTTACGCAATACCCGCTACGCCTTGCCTGGGCAATAACGATACACAAAAGCCAGGGACTTACTTTTGATAAAATAATGATTGATGCCGGTGCCGCTTTCAGTAGCGGACAGGTATATGTGGCCCTAAGCCGCTGCACAAGTTTGGGAGGAATTGTTTTATTGTCAAAAATTCCTTCTTCGGCAATTTATAGCAACGAAAATGTTTTAAAAGGGCAAAGCTCCCTTACGCACAAAGGATCTCTTGCTGAAAGATTTGAAACTGCGAGACAAATGTTTACACAACAATTACTGGAGGATGTTTTTTCTTTTACAGAAATAGAAAGTGAAATAAATACACTTCAGTTTCATATTAACGCACAAAAAGAAAAACTGAATAGTGATGCACTTGAATGGATTAATAGTACCAAAGAGATATTTAGGATAGAAAAAATGAATGCCTTAAAATTTATAAGACAGATAAACACTTTGCTAAAAAATGAACCTGTTGTTGAAAAAAATGAGGGTTTACAAAGCCGCATTGCAGCAGCAGCCAATCACTTTATTATAAAGCTTAAAGAGCTGATTGATATTATAAAAAATAACCAGCTTTTAACAGAACACAAAGAAACGGCAGACCTAATAAATGAATATTTAAATACAGTTGCTATAGCAACTTACACCTCAGATTATTATCTGGAATATTGCAGAAAGGATTTTGCGCTTACTACATTTTTAAAACACCGAATTGATTTTGCGCAGCCAAAATTTTCTTTAAGTTGTTATGCGAATAGTAAAAAGAGTAGTAAAACAGATTCGCCAAACCCGGAGTTGTACAACAGCCTAAAAAGATGGAGAGATATTATTTGTGCAGATGAAGACCTGCCTATTTTTATGGTGGCAACTCATGTAATGCTAAAAGACATTGCAACTTATTTACCAAAAACAGGGAGAGATCTTTTGCTGATTAGTGGCTTTGGCAAAGCAAAGGTTGATAAGTATGGCGATGATATTTTGCAAACAGTAAATGATTATTGCGAGTTGCACAATGTGCAAACGAACATTGCGGCAAAGGCAGCATCGCCCAAACGAGAACGTAAAACAAAAGGGGCTACAGAAAAAATTGATACAAAGCAAAGCACATATGCTTTGTTTAAAGAAGGAAAAACAATTGCAGAAATTGCGATAATTAGAAACTTTGCCATACAAACAATTGAAGGCCATTTAGCAGCCTTTATTGAAAAAGGATTGATAGAAATAACTTCGATGATTTCAAAAGAAAAATATGAAGAGGTTGCCAAAATTATGAAAGACAGGGGCGATAAAAGTCTTACAGAGTTAAAGCCATTTCTGCCAGCTGCAAGTTTTGGTGAAATGCGAATGGTGGAAGCAGCCTTGAAGGCTAAGACCTAAAGTTTAATGCAAAAATTTTTCTTTATGAAAGTCTTTAACTGTTTTGTTTTCCGTCACGCAACCATTTATAAATACCACTTCTGCTGCATCCACACTAAACTGTTTGTTTAAAAAATTGGTATTGGTGCGTTTTTTAAAAGCAATGCCTTGTAACAGTATAATCTTACAACAGCTTTTTTTAATAATTCTTCCTTTATTGCAACCGCAATTGCTTTTTGATGATAGAAGGTAATCAAAAATAAATAAGTCATGATTGATTTTTATCTCCCAAAATCATCCTGCACTCTTACAATATCATCTTCATCACTGGGGTTACTTGCATCTGTATGCCGCCATATTTCTGCAACAATTCCCCAGCCTTCAGTACCAATTAAACGGTGTCTTTCGCCCTGCTTTAATTCAACAATATCTCCCTTAGCTAAATTGACTATTTCATTTTCTTCATCTGTGCCGCTTGTTATTACCGCAGCTTCTCCACCAATAAGTTTCCATATTTCTGCACGTCGATGGTGGTATTGCCAGCTTAATCTTTTATGAGGTGAAACAACCAGAATTTTTGGGCTCAATTTTCCCGAAATTGTAAGTTCTTTTTGGGTGAGGTGAGGAAAAAAAACAGAGATAAACTTATCTGCATCATTTTCATCTATTACAAAAAAACCACCCCAAGGTCGTGTATCATCCAATGAAGCAATGGTTAATTTTTTTTCGGCTAAAAAATCAGCAACAACACTAAAAACCGTTTTTGTACTGTTATTTATATTAAAGTTCATTCAAAAAATTTTTTGTAAAAGTAAAGTTTTGATAATGCATAAAATCACAGACATACAAATAAACTAATTTGGACAGTTGTTGTGGGAATAATTATTTTTTTGCACAGGCTGTAGTAATAACTTTTGTTCACCAAATTCTCTAACTAAAAAAACTGAAATGGTTTGAGTATGTTGTTTTTGATATAATTGATATTCCGTTTTTATTTCACCTATGTTGCAACATTTTTTCAAAGCCATCAAAGCCATGTTTGAGATAAACCTCGTGATGCAAAATATTACGTACTGTTTATTGAAACTTTAATTATTAATTTCCATATAAGTAAATGTTATTCCCAATAGTTTCTATATGCAACATGGGAACCTTTATTTTTGCACATAATGGTGGGTTTAAAATTTAAAAGTTGAGTAAAAAATTAAATATAGCGCTTGTAGGAAACCCCAACAGCGGTAAAACATCTTTGTTTAATGTGCTCACAGGGCTAAATCAAAAAGTGGGCAATTTTCCAGGCGTAACGGTTGATAAAAAAACGGGCATTTGTAAAATCTCTGAAAATATTGACGCTAATATTATAGACTTACCGGGCACTTACAGCCTTTATCCAAAACGTGCGGATGAATGGGTGGCTTATAAAGTATTGATGGGGGAAGATAGAGATGTAAAACCAGACATGATTGTGCTGATTGCAGATGCCAGTAATTTAAAAAGAAACCTGCTTTTTTGTTCGCAGATAATTGATTTAAAAATCCCTGTAGTAATTGCTTTTAGCATGATGGACCTTGCCAAGCAAAAAGGAACGCAGATAGATATTGCGGGGATGGAAAGAGAACTGGGTGTACCAATCGTAGCTATAAATCCACGTAAGAATAAAGGTATTACAGCCTTAAAAAAAGCCATAGAACAACTGGCAGAAAATGCACAACATTTACCTGCAAGAGATTTTTTGGAAGAAAGTTTTTTAAGCAACCCATCTGTAAGTATAGCTAAAAAATATTTGCCTGATGCCAGTAATTATAAAGTTTTGCATTACTTAATAAACAACGAATATTTTGAACTTGATAAAACCTTGCACGATAAAATTGTATCGGTAAAACATGACCATAATTTTAATGCCACCAAAACACAGGCAGAAGAAATAATGCAACGTTACAACCGCATCAAATTTATAATGCAGCAAACTGTTGTTGAAAACGACCCACTTAAAAAATCATTGTTTACAGAAAAACTTGATAATATTTTGTTGCATCGCACCTGGGGTTATGTAATTCTTATTTCTGTTTTATTTATCATGTTCCAATCAATATTTTGGCTGGCGCAGTTTCCTATGGCTGGTATAGAGTGGAGTTTTGCAAAACTGGGTGGATGGCTTTCCGGTGTTTTGCCACAAGGTGTTTTTGCAGATGTCTTTATAAATGGAATTATTGCCGGGCTAAGTGGCATTATGGTTTTTATACCGCAGATAATGATTTTGTTTGGAGTAATAACGCTGCTGGAAGATACGGGTTACATGGCTCGTATAAGTTTTCTTACAGATAAATTAATGCGCAAAGTAGGGTTGAACGGAAAGAGTGTAATGCCCATGATAAGTGGCTATGCGTGTGCAGTGCCAGCCATTATGAGTGCAAGAAATATTGAAAATAAGAAAGAACGTTTACTTACCATAATGATAACGCCTCTTATGAGTTGCAGTGCCCGGCTTCCGGTATATACAATATTGATTGCATTGGTTATTCCTTCAAAATTATATTTGGGTTTTTTAAGTTTACAGGGCTTGGTAATGATGTTGCTTTATTTACTGGGAACGGTGTTGGCATTAATTGTTGCATGGGTAATGAAGTGGTTTATTAAAAGTACAGAGCGCAGTTTTTTCATTTTAGAACTGCCGGTTTACAGAAGCCCCCGCTGGAAAAATATTTTAATGACCATGATAGAAAAGGCTAAAATATTTGTGTTTGATGCCGGAAAAATAATCATGATCATCAGTTTGCTTTTATGGGTGTTGAGTTCTTATGGACCAGCAAAAAAAATGAAAGATGTTACATCAAAGTATGATGCACTCATTCTTTCTTCTCCGCAGCAAAAAGATGCATTAGATAAAGAAAGAAAAACAGCGTTGCTTCAAAGCTCTTATGCAGGCTCGCTGGGTAGTTTTATTGAGCCTGCCATCCGTCCGCTTGGGTACGATTGGAAAATTGGGATTGCACTCATTACATCTTTTGCAGCAAGAGAAGTATTTGTAGGAACCATGGCCACATTATATTCTGTTGGCGATGGAGCAGATGAAAACAGTAGCACACTACGCCAAAAAATGGCAGCCGCAAAAAGAGCAGACGGCACAAAAGTTTATGACCTTGCTACCGGATTATCGCTCCTTGTTTTTTATGTAATTGCCATGCAGTGCATGAGCACACTCGTTATTGTAAAGCGTGAAACCAAAACCTGGAAATGGCCGGTAATACAGTTTCTTTATATGACGGGCTTGGCGTATTTGTTGAGCTGGGTTACGTATTTAATTTTTAAGTAAGAAAAAAATATATAAGTATTTTCTAGAAAAATTTAATCAATGTTTTTAAAAAATGATTCGACCTGTATAGCTTCGAAAAAAATTGTCTTTCTCAAAAAATTAAAACGGCACAAGCCTTGATGAGTAAAAGCAAAATCCATCTTAAATAATCGGTTCTTTTTCTCTTGCAAATATTCCGGCTTCTCATTATAATTCTATCGGTTAATGAACCTTAAAAACTTCCTTTTTAAAATTACACATTGGGAAACCTGGCATTACATGGCTAAGTACATCCCCATTATGCCCGTGTGGGGGTGGTATTGTTTGCGTGCAAGATCCCTCTGGTTTTTTACGCCCTCTAACCCAACAATAGCTTTTGGTGGTTTTGAAGGCGAAACAAAAAGTGAAATGTATAAACAGTTACCCGCACACACATTTCCCAACAGCATTTTTATTTCTCCCTCTATTTCTTTTAAAGAAGTACAGCAGCGAGTTTTAGAAAATAATTTTAATTATCCATTCGCAGTAAAGCCGGATGCAGGTATGATGGGGTTTATGTTTCGACGTATAAACAATGCAGCAGATTTGTTGGCATATCATCAAAAAATGCCCGTTAACTATATTATTCAAACTTTTTTAAATTATCCGCTAGAGGTGAGTGTGTTTTACTACCGGTATCCGAATGAGCAAAAGGGAACAATAACCGGTTTTATAAAGAAAGAATTTTTACAAGTTGAAGGCAATGGAGAGGCAACTTTAAAAGAACTTATAAATAATTACGAGCGGGTGCGTTTTCGGCTGGATGAGATGCAGGCTAAGCATGCCGATCAACTGGAAAATATTTTGAAGCAGGGAGAAATATATATTCTCTCCTATGCGCTGAATCTTAGCCGTGGCGGTAGGCTTGTGAGCCTTGCACATGAAAAAGATCAAAAACTTTTAAAAGTTTTTGATGATATTAGCCATTACACAAAACATTTTTATTATGGGCGATACGATATTAAATGTGCTTCTGTCCAAGATCTTAAAGAAGGAAAAAACTTCTCTATTTTAGAGTACAATGGGTGTGGTGCCGAACCACACCATGCCTATGGAAATGGA
>JAYVVD010000146.1:0-3242 GCA_043787295.1 Ferruginibacter sp.
CTTCTGCAATGGCTAAAGCAATTCTGATAAACAGTGCAGACGATATAGGCACTCCCGGCCCCCATTATAAAACCGGCTTTGGCAATTTAAATGCCTTACATGCCATGGATGAGATAGAGCGCAACAACCTTTTTACTGGCAATGCTGCTAACCAGAGTTTGCAACAGTTTACCCTGGTGATTCCACCCAATATTGCTAAAGTAAAAGTTACGCTTTGCTGGAACGATAAAGCGGCGGTGCCGTCAAGTACAGTTGCGTTGGTAAACGATCTTGATCTTTATGTAACATCTACGGTTTTGCCGGATACTATCCGGCCCTGGGTATTAAATCCATTCCCCCATGTAGACTCTCTTTCTGCTCCCGCAAAAAGAAAAAGAGACAACCTTAACAATGTTGAACAGGTAACAATAAATGATCCGCTAAGCGGCAATTATAAAATAAATGTTGCAGGGTATAATGTACCTTTTGGTCCTCTCCCTTTTTACATTGCTTATTCCCTTGATACAATTCCTTATTTTAAATGGCATACACCCGGCAAAAACGATTTTATAGAAGCAGCAAAACCAACAATATTGCGCTGGGAAAATATTAGTAATACAACTGGAGATATACAGATGTCTTACACCAATAATGTGTCTTGGACTACCTTTGCCTCAAATGTGGATCTTACTAAAACTTATTTAAAATGGAATGTTCCCGATACTATTGCTAAGGTGTTTTTAAGAATGAAGATTGGAAACAATTTTTTCTATTCAGATACATTGCAAATATCAAGGTTAGTAAATCCTACAACAGGATTTATTTGTGGCGACAGTATATTAGTTGAGTGGAAAAGGGTGAAGGGTTATGATAAGTATATTTTATACACTCCAGGAGATCGTTATATGATGCCTTTCAGGGAGGTTACAGATACATCCGTTATATTTTCAAAGGGATCACTGAATGGAAATTACATTTCAGTTGCGGGTAAGGCAAGTGATGGTAGCATTGGCAAGCGCAGCTATGCACTCGATTATACCACACAGGCTGCCGGGTGTTATATCAATAGTTTTTTAGCTTCGTTAAATAGCTCCGGTATTAATGGGGTCAATCTGCTTTTAGGACTTGGTTCCAATTTAAATATAAACAGCATTTCTTTTGAGAAACTAAAAGATGGTAATTATGTCAATATTTATACCTCCACGGCCAATGGTTTGCAATATAAATTTACAGATCTTCAACCTGCAAAAGGGATAGTTTATTATCGGGCAAAAGTTTTATTGAACAATAGAAGAATAATTTATTCTGATAAAGTTGCTGTTTACTTTGTTCCAGCAGGTTCATATCTTGTATTTCCAATACCAGTTAAAAAGAATGACGATTTCCAGATATTAACCGGCATACCAAATGGAGAGATAATTATAATCAGAGATTTATTAGGTCAAATAGTTCTTCAAAAAGAAATTCAATTCGTTCGGCAATATATAAGCACACGCACATTAATAGCAGGGGCCTATTTTTATCAAATTTTAAAGAGCAATGCTATTCTCAAAACAGGGCGATTGATTATTCTTTAGACAGAAATTTAAGCCATTTTATTTATAAATCCTTTTCAACAATTTTTACTTTACTTTACCGAAAACCCCTGCTTTTTTTGTAATTATAAAGTCCTTTTTATTTTTAAGTTTTCAACTTTGGGGGGTTGTGATACAAATAAAGTTAAGGCTGTGCCAACAACTAAGAGGTCATTAATTAAAAGTTGTTGGTAAAAGAAGTGTAAAGCGCACCAATATTTATGATGACTATTTAGGCATATTTTATTTTACTCCATCTCACAATTACTTACCTTATTTTTACACATGAAAAAATAAAAAGTATTAAATGGAAGAGATAGAAATACCCACCGAACATTTACACGAAACAATTCAGGAAAAAGCGGAAGAATTGCATGATGCTGGTGGATGGTTTCGTTTTGTAGCTATTTCAACGGCTTTTATGGCCGTATTTGCAGCTATTTCTGGTTTAATAGCTGGACATTATTCTAATGAAGCACTAATTAATCAAATACAAGCATCCGATCAATGGTCTTTTTATCAGGCAAAGGGAATTAAAGCAGAGATAAAAACATTAGAAGCTAAAGCCGGCCTTGTGGATGTTAATGCATCTTTGAAATATAAAGCTGAACAGGAAGAAATTAAAAAAGAAGCTGGAAAATTACAGACCGAATCCAAAACTTATCTAAAAAAACATGTAAGTCTGGCACAAGCTGTAACACTTTTTCAAATATCCATTGCCATCTCTGCTATTTCTATGATTACTAAAATGAAATCCCTTTGGATTGCCAGTTTATTTATTACGTCACTCGGTCTTGTTTTTTTTATGATAGGATTTATATAATTGACCACTTTTTTGCATTTGTAACAGAAACAATAAATCTATTTCAATATTTTAAAATCCAACACTAATTTTTGTTTGAATCAAAGAGCGCCAGTTTATAAACAACAGATAAAAAAGAAGGAATAAAGCAAATACAAAGCTTGCATTAGTTTCCAAGATAATGCTTTATGGAATATTTTTTGAGTATTTTCCGAAGCATATTTACCTCCGTAAAGTGCCATAGTATCATTTTAAATTCGCCAATGAGAAACGCAGGCATAATATCTTTGGCTTTTAATTTTAAAATTGCATATTAGTATTCATAATATTTTAGAATTTAGATGAAATAGCAGACTAAAAGCAAATAAAATAATACAAAAGCCACAAAAGAATGCGGCGTTTTATTTCCGAAACTGAAAGTAAAGTATTTTTACAAGCTGCTTTAATTAACTTACACCAACAACCTTGAGAAACTTTACTGCTATGAAGAAAATTTCTACCCTAAAAGCTTTTAAGCTGATATTTTTTTTGCTGACACTTTCTTCAGGTCAAAAGGCTTTTGCACAGTTAATTTACCAGCCATATTCTTATCAATTATATCAGAAATTAAATAACAATATTTATTCCCCTGCAACTGGGTTACATACTTCAATAAAGCCCTTACTTATTTCTGAAACAAGTGATATCAGATATGGTTATGATTCCTTGATGGGCTCAAGTATTGATTATAAAAGTGAAAGTTGGATGCGTAGAAAAATATTCCATGAGCATTTAATAGAGATAAAGAACAAAGAGTTTACTTTTTATGGCGATTTTTTACCCGACCTGATATTAGGAAAAGGACGTGATTTAAATGAAAAGAAAAATACTTACTTAAATACCCGGGG
>JAYVVD010000147.1:0-3170 GCA_043787295.1 Ferruginibacter sp.
GGCACTCCGCAAATTGCACATCCTGAAATAGAAAATTTCTCTCCTCAAAAAATGGCAGGTAAACCAAGCCTTGAGCCCATTTATCCCTGCACAGAAAAATTAAAATCAAGAGGTATAAATGGTAATAATTTTGGCAAATTTACAGCTGAATTATTTATACGTATAAACATCAAAGACCTGCCTGAAAGCCTTCCACAAAATATTATTGACCAATATAAATTAATGCCCCGTTACGATGCTTACCGGCAAATCCATTTTCCATCATCAGAAAAAAATTATGCGCTGGCACTGCGCAGGCTAAAGTTTGATGAACTGTTTTTTGCACAATTAAGAATGAAACTGGTAAAATTGCAACGTCACCGTTTTAGCAAAGGAAATATTTTTGATAAAGTAGGTGATTTGTTCAATGATTTTTACAAAAATCATATTCCTTTTACATTAACCAATGCACAAAAAAGAGTATTAAAAGAAATACGAAAAGATACAGGCAGCGGCAGGCAAATGAACAGGCTCTTACAGGGAGATGTGGGTAGCGGAAAAACAATGGTAGCATTGCTTTGTATGCTTATTGCAGCTGATAATAATTTTCAAAGTGTGCTAATGGCACCTACCGAAATATTGGCACAGCAACATTTAATAAGCATTAAAGAATTATTAAAAGACATGCCCGTAAATGTGCAGTTACTTACCGGCTCTGTAAAAGCAAAAGCACGAAAAAAAATATTGGCAGATGCAGAAGATGGAACGATAAATATTTTGATTGGTACACATGCGGTGATTGAGGATAAAGTAAAATTTAAAAACCTTGGCTTTGCAGTAATTGATGAACAGCACAAGTTTGGTGTGGCGCAACGTGCACAATTAAGAGATAAAAATATTATTCCGCCACATATTTTGGTAATGACAGCAACGCCCATTCCACGTACTTTGGCGCTCACTGCTTATGGGGATTTGGACTATAGTGTTATGGATGAATTGCCGCCGGGCAGAAAACCAATTTTGACCACCCATAGAAACGAATCTGCCAGGCCGCAGGTAATGAGTTCTATAAAAGAAGAAATTGAACTTGGCAGACAGGCATATATTGTTTACCCGTTAATTGAAGAAAGCAGCGCAATGGATTACGAAAACCTGATGAAGGGATACGAAGAAGTAAAATCTTTTTTTCCGGAACCAAAGTTTTGGATAAGCATGGTACATGGCAAACAGCCGCCTGAACTAAAGGAGGCAAATATGCAGCGTTTTGTAAAAGGCGATACAAATATTATGGTAAGTACCACTGTTATTGAAGTTGGTGTAAATGTGCCAAACGCATCAGTAATGGTAATAGAAAGTGCTGAAAAATTTGGATTATCACAATTGCACCAGTTGCGTGGCAGAGTTGGGCGAGGGGCAGATAAAAGTTATTGTGTTTTACTTACCGGTAATAAATTATCGAACGATGCACGGGAAAGAATGAAAATAATGGTGGCTACAAACGATGGTTTTGCCATTGCAGAAAAAGATTTGGAAATTAGAGGTCCGGGCGAAATAGAAGGAACAAGGCAAAGTGGCGCATTAAACTTTATGCTCGCAAGTCTGGTCAATGATAAAGCTATGCTGGAAGTTGCAAAAATTACTGTAGAGAAATTACTTGAAACTGATCCTGATATATTGTTGGAAGAAAACCTGCCGGTAAAAAGTTTTCTGATTTCGCAAAAAGGCAAAACTAAGTGGAGTAAAATAGCATAGCCTTTGTAAGGATAAGTTAAACAAGGAAGCTAATCACATATTTTAAAACAGAACGCATTCTTTATTCGTTTATTTAATTAAATTGTATATAAATATTTCCCATTGACCTTTTTAACCAAATCTCTTTTATTTTTTTTATTTGTTCTGCCACTTTTTTTTCAAAGTGAAAAGGCGTGTGCACAAATGGAATTTGTGCAAAACAAGGGACAGTGGAATAAAAAAGTACTGTATAGAGGAGATTTTAACAATGGTTCTTTTTTTCTCGAAAACAAAGGGTTTACGGTTTTAATGCATAAGGCTGAAGATGTAATCAAGCTCTCTGAATATACTCATAATGGTTCTTCATCTAAGCCAAACACCAAGCAAAGCAATCCCGATATTTTTACTTTACATTCAGCAGTTTACAAGGTAGCTTTCTTAGGTGCTAATAGTGCAGCAGAAAGGGAGCCTGATAAAGTTTCTGTTGCTTACAATAATTATTATATAGGCAACGACCCTTCTCAATGGGCGGCAAATTGTAAGATCTATGGGGCAATAACATACAAAAATATTTACCCAAATATTGACGTTAGGTATTACAGCGATAAAGAAAAATTAAAGTATGATTTTATCGTGAGACCAGGGGGCAATCCATCAGCGATTGCCATGCGATACGATGGTGCAAATTCAATTTCAATAAAAGATAAAGAACTGTTTATACAAACGGCGGCAGGAAATGTAAAAGAGTTGGCTCCTTATTCATATCAAACAGGGTTAAAAGGATCTTCGGCAATTGATGTAAGATATGTGGTGAAGGACAATGTTGTAACATTTACAGTAGGCCAATATGATAACCATGCAACACTGGTAATTGATCCACAAATAATATTTGCATCACTTTCCGGCAGTACGGCTGATAATTGGGGTTATACTGCCACCCCAGGACCTGACGGCACATTTTATGCAGGAGGAATTTCTTTTGCATCAGGTTTTCCGGTTTCTCCCGGTGCTTATCAAACCCAATTTAATGGTGGCGTTGAAGAAGACGGATTTAGTGGTACTGACATTGCTATTTTTAAATTTTCAGCAGACGGAAGCCAAAGAGTTTATGCAACTTATTTGGGGGGAAGTGGAAATGAACAGCCACATAGTATGATAACAGATGCGGCAGGAAATTTAATAGTTGCAGGTCGTAGCAACTCACCTGATTATCCACGGCTCACTGGAGTTCCATCAAATGGTAGAAGTTTCGATATAATAATTACAAAATTTAACTCCGCAGGTACAGCTTTAATAGGTTCTGTAAAAATCGGTGGGAGTAAAGATGATGGTGTCAACATAAGACCAAAATATGCAGGTAGACGTGGTGCTGACAGACTTAGAAGAAATTATGGCGATGATGCTAGAAGTGAAGTAATTCTTGACGCAAATAATAATGTGTATGTGGTATCCTCCACCCA
>JAYVVD010000148.1:0-2592 GCA_043787295.1 Ferruginibacter sp.
ACAATTGGGTTACTCACACTTCGGTGGTGCAATAGGCGCAGGCCTTGCAGCAATAGGAGCAGGTATCGGTATCGGACAAATCGGTAAAGGTGCTGTTGAATCTATAGCTCGCCAACCAGAAGCATCCAATGACATTCGTGCAAATATGATCCTGACTGCTGCATTTGTTGAGGGTGTTGCCCTTTTCGCAGTAATTGCAGGTTTATTGGCAGTATTGAAAGCCTAATTGCACACTAAACTTTACTGCATCTAAAGCAAAGGGCGGCGGATGCAGTATTTTAAAAAAAACAAGATTGTAGATATTAGTATTGAGACATTAGATAATTAAACTTAAGGTTGCCCTTCTCAATATTTACTTCTCAATACTCAATACTAATTACTAAATACAAATTAAAATGGATTTATTATTACCGCACTTAGGTTTGATTGTTTGGACATTTATTGCATTTTTATTGGTACTGTTTTTATTATCAAAATTTGCATGGAAGCCAATTTTAAAAGGTCTTGATGAAAGAGAAACGACCATTGCAGGTTCTATTGCTATGGCTGAAAAGGTAAAACTTGAAATGGTTCAGTTAAAAGGAGAAAATGAAGCTTTGCTTACAGCTGCACGTGAAGAAAGAGCCACCCTGATAAAGGAAGCAAAAGTAACCAAAGACAAAATGATTGCAGATGCAAAAGAAGAGGCAAAAAAACAGGCTGCTATAATTTTAACGGAAGCAAATGCTGCTATACAACACCAAAAAATGGCTGCTATAACAGATATTAAAAATCAGGTAGGTAAATTGGTTGTAGAAGTAAGTGAAAAAGTTTTGAGACGAGAGCTTGCAAACAAGAATGAGCAGGAAACTTATATAAATCAATTAGCGCAGGAACTGAAATTAAATTAGAAATTAGACACAAGATAAAAGACATTGAGCATCAGAGAATAGGAGTGTTGTTATTTTCGCATTTTCATATTTTCACATTTTTTCTTTATGCAAAACCCACGTTTAGCCACCCGATACGCAAAAAGTTTATTAGATCTTTCTGTTGAACAGAACCAACTTGAGGCTGTATATGCAGATATGAAATTGCTGAAAGGAATAAATAAATCTAATCCTGATTTTGTAGCATTATTGCGTAGTCCCATCATTACATCTGATAAGAAAGATAAAATATTGGACGCCGTAATCGGGAAAAATGTAAGTCAGATTTCTATGTTGTTTATACGCTTGCTTATAACAAAAAAAAGAGAAAGCAATTTGCCTGAAATCGTAACTGCATTTTTAGAGCAATACAACAAATTGAAAAATATTGAAATCGTAAAAATTACCACAGCAACGGCTATTAGTGAAGAATTAAAAGACAGCATTATTGCAAAGGTAAAATCTGTAGACAGTAAAGCCATTGAAATTGAAACGGCTGTGAATGAAGAATTGATTGGTGGCTTTAAACTGGAAATTGCCGGTACTTTAATAGATGCAACAATATTGCACGACTTAAATAATATTAAGAAGCAATTTTTAAACAACGAGTATGTCCATAATATTAGATAAGTTTATATAAGATAGTCATATGAAAGAGCAAAATTTAAAATTTTGCTCTTTTAGTTTTTGCAAATTATATTTATTGTTTTTCTTGGTATTCTGTTGTTGTTGGTGGTGGAATCGGTGTTGATGGTGGAAGCGGTGGTAGTGGTAATGGTGGAACCGGTGGCGGTGGTGGCGCAATGTCTTCTAAGTTAGGAGATTCAGGTGGTTTAGGTGGTGGAAACGTAGTAGGCGGAGGAGGAGGTGGTGGCGGAGGCGCTTGTAAGTTTTTAAATGCTCCTCTTTTTTTAATTATCGGATGGGTATTGGTTACTTTCCCGTTTGTTTGTGCTTGGGTCAATTGAAACATTCCCAATGCACAACAGTATACAATGATTTTTTTCATATTATTTTTTTTGTGAGATGCGTAATTGAAAATTTTCCATAAATGATTCCGAACATCATTAATAATATGATCATTGAATAAAACTTTTAAAGAATTGTCTATAACAGGGGCGTACAAGTTATTTCACCGATTAAACTTTTAGGAAAAAGACAAGTCTCATAGCTGATTTAGAAATTTGCAATACTTTTAAAATTATATGGCCTTACCGCAAGATGATATGGAATTGCTTACCCAGTTTAAAGAGGAAGCAACGAAAGAAAAAGCGTTTACTGCTATTTTAAAAAAATATCAGGAAAAATTGTACTGGCATATTCGCAGAATGGTGGTAGAACATGAAGATGCTAACGATGTATTACAGAATATGTTTGTGAAAGCATGGAAAGGTCTAGAAAATTTTAGAGAAGATAGCCAATTATACACTTGGTTGTACAGAATTGCTACAAATGAGAGTCTTACTTTTTTAGAGCAGCAAAAAAAACGCAGTACGCTTTCTATGAGTGATGAGGAGAGTGGGCTAAGTAACAAAATAAAAGCTGATACCAATTTTGACGGCAATAAACTGGAGTGGAAATTGCAGCTTGCAGTACAAAAATTACCTGAAAAACAGAAAGCAGTTTTTAACCTTAGGTATTTTGATGAAATGCCTTATGCGCAAATGAGCACAGTGTTGGAAAC
>JAYVVD010000149.1:0-16152 GCA_043787295.1 Ferruginibacter sp.
AAACAATATTCAGAAAACTCTATGTCTGCAAGGTTTGAAGTTGCATTTGATAGAATTAAATGCATAGAAGAAGAACATACAACACCAAATAATACTACGCAAAATTTCCTATTTTGCAGTTTTAAAAAGAAGTGTTAAACCGTTGTAATTTGGTTTATTTATTTTAATTAAATTGTGGTAAACACCAAAGGCTGCATGTAAAGTTGCAGCTTTTGGTGTTTTTTATTTAAAGTTAGGGGGTATAATTACCAACCAGTTTAATCGTAAATATACTTTTGCAAAAAGCAATTTTTATAACGCATAAAACTTACGGGGATTTGGTTTACATTTTTCAATTTATTTTTTCTGTGGCTTTTAACTTTAAGCGATATCCGTAGTCAATATTTCGCTTCAAAAAATTGTGACCAAAAAACATGAAAACCAGTTATTGATTAATCTGGTTTTTGATTTGCCAAAACTATGAAACCATTACCGATTGTATTAATTGGCGCATCCATTTTATTTTTTGCCTTAAACTTTATTGGTTATAACATTAATGAAGACCACAACAAAATTGTTATCAACGAAAAATTTGATCCGGCATTAGTTAGATTAAATACGCTTGCCAAGCTAGTAAATTATGTAGATAGCAGTTGTGAAGCAAAACAAATTAAGCAAAGAACCCTAGAATATGCTATAGAAGCAAGGAATATTGTCGCACTAAGATTTTATCATGGATATGCTTCTTTTGATTTAAATGAAAACTGGATTGCAGCAGTTTCAGAAAAATTTAGCTTGATTTATTTTTCTTCCATGGTTAAGGCAGATGATATTTTAATGAAACCACATGCAATTTGCAGTCAACAAGCCGATGTTTTAATGGAATTATTGCAAAGCAAACAGCTTGATTGTAGGGCTGTAAAATGGCCTGGCCATTTTACAATGCAATGCTATATAAACGGTAAATGGAATTATTTTGATCCTGACTTAGAACCTAATATTCTACCTGAGCAACGCTCTAACCCACAGTGGTTATTAAATCATGATTCCCTTGCTATAGCTTATAAAAAACAGTGCAATGCGGATAGTACTTTTTTGAATAAAAATTTTGGCCATCCCTTACAAATAAAATTTGGGGAAATTAATGAAGTTCAAGCTCCCGGCACAAGACTTTTTCAAAATGTAACCAAACCTTTATCAAAAATTGCCTTTCTGTTTCCAATACTTTTGCTTTTTTATTTTAAAAGAAAAAAAGCGCACATGGAACATGCTTTTGTTGAAATAATCATGAATAAAAGCTACCATCAAGTAGCATAGTATTTTATTAGATGGAATTTAAATAACTGATCGTAGCCACCACACTTTACTTGTTTTCAAAAAATAGAATAAATCATTCAAATTTTTATTTCCGTTAAAAGAAGCACGTATATTTATTGAGGGTAGTAATTCTATAAATGTTTAAACCTTCATTTATATTTTACTTATTTACATTTTGGGCGTTTGGCAATGAATTGCTTCCTGCAAATTAATTTACTCAATTATTTAAGCTGTTAAAACCTACAATAGAACTAAAAATTCTCTATAAGAACAAAGGCTGCTATGAAAATAGCAGCCTTCCATTCTATTATATTTTACTTTTATTTAAAACCAGCTTCCGGTAAAGGTTCTGTCTGCATCCTTCAATCTTAATCTTCTTTTGTGCACTTTACTGATTTGCCTGAAAGCGGCTACAATCATTAACGGAATAAACAATAATATCAATGGTGGTATTCCTAAGAAACTTACCCACTTACCGCCAAACATATTGCGCATTGGCCTACGTAATCTTTCTGCAATTAAATACATGGCAGGTACAATAATCAGCGTCATAAAAAATGCAAATGCTAATCCGAAAATAATGGTCCAGCTCAATGGTTTCCAAAACGCCACATTATCGCCACCAAAGAAAATATGTGGATTTAATTCAGAAAACAACGTAACAAAATTAATATTAAAACCTACCGCAATGGGTATGAATGCAAGGATAGCTGCAAGTGCGGTAAGCAATACAGGAATAATTCTTGTTTTCCCGGCTTGTACAACTGCTTCTCTTGTTTTCATGCCACGACTGCGCAATTCTTCTGCAAACTCAATTACAAGAATACCATTTTTTACAACAATACCTGCAAGTCCTACAATACCTAAACCAGTCATTAAAACGGATGCTTCCATACCAAAAATAGAGAAGCCCAGTAGCACACCAATTACACTAAAAACTATTTCTGTAAGAATAATAACTGATTTACTTACGGAGTTAAATTGTATCACAAGCGTTAACAAAATTAACCCGAGTGCAATAAATAATGCCTTGCCTAAAAACTTCCCCGTTTCTGCCTGTTGCTCACCTTCGCCGGTTTGCTTAATGGTAACACCATCATCTTTTTTACTAAAAGATGCAAGGTGTCCGGCTAATACCTGGTTTACTGCTGTGGCGTTGAAACCTTGTGTTGTTAAAACATTGGAGCGAAGTTGTATTAACCTTTTTTGGTTTTTACGTTTTACACTTCCAAAAGTACTGGTGGGTTCTACCTTAACAAGTGAGCTGATTGGTATATTTTTTACCAGCCCGCCACCTGCAAAATCCCGGAAAGAAATACGCATATTTAACAACTCAGATAAACTCTTTCTTTGAAGTTCACTGTTGCGTAACTGTATTTTATATTCGTCTTTACCTTCTTTTATTTTTGAAATTTCTTTACCAAATAAAGCAGTACGAATTTGCGACCCAACCTGTGCAGATGAAACGCCTTCTATTAATGCCCGCTGTCTATCTACAGTTAAAGTAATTTCAGGATTATTTAAATCAACATCCATTTTTAATTCTTCCACACCGGGCACCTGAATACTATCTAAATAATTTTTTAGATTAACAGATGTTTTTACAAGGTTGTCAAAATCTTCGCTGGCTATTTCAATATTAATTGGCGGATCTGTTGGCGGTCCGCCGCTTTCCTGATCTACACTTATTTCCGCACCAGGAATGCCACTGATAGCAGAACGAATTTTATCAAGGTAAGGCTTGGAACTTTTACCGTGGCGTTTTTCAAATTCTACAAAAGAAACCTGTATTCTTCCGAGTTCACTTCTGGTACTTCTATCGCCAGATGAAGGATCACTTGCTCCGATGGCTATATTGCTGATAACACTTTCAACAATTGGATTTTTTTTGCCTGTTGCATTGTCAATTTCTAATACTTTATTCACTTTTGCTTCCAGCGTTTTCACAATGGAGTCGGTATATTGTACACTCGTACCAACCGGCAATTTTAAGTACACATAAATCTGGTTTGGATCTCCTTTAGGAAAAAACGCAATGCCTATTCTACCTGTAGAAACAGAAATACCAAAAATAACTACCGAAAAAAGGAGCAGTACAACAGTACCCAACAATAAATGTACCGGTCTCCAACCTTTTAATGACCACCGGATTAAATTTTCGTAGTGGCTCATTATCCACGGAAGTACCCTATTTTGAAAACTGTGTATTGCATGTTCAATTACATATCTGTGCAATACAGTTAATATCATAAAAAATATAAGAAGATTACCTAAGAATGGCGTGCCCAACACATCCAGCAAAATACCAAGTGCAATAATAATCCAGAGCAAAGGCTTTTTAAATATAGCCGATTTCTTTTCTTTTTCCCCTTCGGGATGATTCATAAAATCTACTGCAAAAATGGGGTTCATTATAAACGCAACCACAAGAGATGCTGCCAGCGTGAAAATGAGCATGGTAGGCAAGTATACCATGAACCTTCCTATGATTCCAGGCCAAAAAAGTAATGGAAAAAATGGAGCAAGTGTGGTTAAAGTTCCCGCAAGTACTGGTACAAAAACTTCGCCTGCAGCCATTTTAGTTGCAGTGTTTATGGGTATTTTTCCTTTGCCATTTACAAATATGCGGTGCGTATTTTCTATCACCACAATGGCATCATCTACAATTATACCGAGCCCAAAAAGCAGGGCAAAAAGTACCATAAAGTTGAGGGTTACATGCGTACCGACAATCAAATCTGCCCCAGGCAAAAATACAAATGCCACAAACATACTAAGCGGCACACTCAATGCCACAAAGAAGGCATTGGTAACACCCATAAAAAACATGAGTACAATAAGCACCAAAATAAAACCGATTACGATGGAGTTTACCAGCTCATTAAAAGAGGCTTTTGTTTTTACACTTTGATCACCGGTTACAACAGCATTTAAGTTTTCGGGGAATATTACACCTCTGCTTTCTTTCACCATTTTTTGTACGGCATCACTTGTTTCTATAAGGTTTTCTCCACTGCGTTTTACAATGTTTAGGGTCACCACATTCTTGCCATCAAGCCTTGCAAAACTCTCTACATTTTTTGTAGTATCTTTTATGGTAGCAATATCTTTTAAATAAATTGGATTGCCACTTGTGTTTCTTACAATAACACTTTCAATATCGTAAGCTGTATGAAACTGGCCTTTTAACTGTAAGTTTCTTTTCATATCTCCCACATCTAACAAACCACCCGAAATGTCTGCATTTTCTCTTGCTACTGCGTTGCCAATATCATCAAAAGTGATACCTGCCGCCTGCATTTTATAATTATCAACATTTATCTGAAATTCTCTTTCCGGCGCACCTACAATATCTATCCTGTTTATCTGCGGAATATCTTCCAGTTTATCCTTCATATCATCTGCAAACTTTTTAAGTTTTGCCATGTCGTAATCGCCGCTCAGGTTTAAGTACATGATGGGCTGATCGCTCAGGTTTACCTCTAATGCAGTTGGTTGTTGGGTAAGGTCATTGGGCAAATCCTGCTTTGCTTTATCTATGGCATCTTTTACTTTTTGCAGCGCCACATCTACCTTTACATCTGTATTAAATTCTACCTGTATGGCGGAATAGTCCTGCAGCGAAGTGCTTGTAAACTTGGTGATTTTTGCCCCGGTAATTCCTTTTATTTGTTTTTCAATTGGCCTGGTTACCAGATTTTCTATATCTTTTGGAGAGTTACCTACATAAATTGTTTGCACATAAATAGTAGGAATCACAATATCCGGAAACTGCTCTTTTGGAAGCGTAAAAAACTGGTAAAGCCCTATCAGCGTTACAATAAGCATGATAAGGTAAATAGATGTTTTGTTGCTTATACTCCAGGATGTTGGCTTAAATTCTTTAAACTTTTTTTGTATATTTTCTACTACACTCATACACTAATTTTTCAGATGAAATATTTTCTTACAATAACAATATTATATTTATTGTGCTCCTGTTTTTAATTGCTGTCCTTCGTACAATCCTGCATAACCTTCTACAATTAAATTTTCTCCTGCTTTTAAACCAGACTTAACTTCTATTAATGCATCGTTTATCATACCTACTGTTACCGGGCGTTTGCGGGCAAAAAGTTTTCCTTTTTCTGAAGATGCGATCATTACAAATTTTCCTTTCTCATCATTCTGCAATGTTTTTAAAGGAATAGCAATAGAGTTTGGAGAAGCATAATCTCTTATTTTTAAAAGCGCTGTTTGGTTCGGATTTAAAGTAGGATCAGATGGCAGTTTTGCTTCCACAACAAAACCTCTGCTGTTTGGATCTATAGATGCACCAATAAAATTTAATGTAGAATTATAAATACGTTTTGTATCGGGCATAGTTATAATAACTGCTGTTCCTCTCGCTACACTACCTAAATAATTTTCAGGTATATTTCCCACAACTTTTAAGCTGCTTCTGTTTACAATTTTTATTTGAGGCCCTGCTGCATTTACACCACTAAAAGTTTCTCCAACTCTTATGTTTACTACATCTGCCACACCATTTACATCGCTGTAAACATTGGCTGAATTCATTTGCTCCTGTGCAAGTTTTACCTGTTCTGCCACCTGCGATAACTGGTTTTCTAATGATGCAACATTTGTTTTTGCTGTAAGCAATTGCACTTCTGTACCAATACCTTTATCCCACAAATTTTTCTGACGTTCGTATAAATTTTTTGCTAAACTAAGTTGAGTTCTTATGCCGGCACTTTGTTGCCTTGCAGCTTGTACCTGCTGGCTTTGTACTGCATTATCAAGCTTTAAAAGTAATTGTCCTTTTCTTACCAGCTGCCCTTGCTTTACCAATACAGATTTTACCTGCCCACCCATACCCCGTGGAGAAATGTAAGAACTGTTCTCCGCATCTATCCTGCCTTGCAATTCAATATAATGATTAAAGTTTTCTATAACTATTGGCGCAAATGCCACAAGTTTAATTTTTGAAGGGTTAGAGCTTGTAGTATCCAGTTTAGATAATTCGTCCTGCAGTTTTATAATCTCTGCATCTTTTTTATCTTTTTCGCCTTTTAATTTTTCGAGTTGTGTACGCTTGTCGGTAAGCGTTGCGTTACGCTCTTTTTTACTTCCTCCACAAGAAGCTAAAAATATGAAAGCTGTAAGTAACAAGGTAAAAAAAGTTGTCTTTTGCATATAATCGGTGTTGTATTTAGGTAAGTATTATAATTTTCCTGAAGCTTTTTGGTAATCTATTTTTGCAATGATGGCATCGTACAAAGCGCTGTAATAATTGTTTTGTGCCACCTTTAATTCTGCCTGTGCATTGTATATTTCCTGATTGTTGCCCAGACCTTGTTCGTATTTTATTTTAGTTGTGTTATATACTTTTTCTGCAAGCTCAATGTTTTTTTTCTGGTTATCCAAGGTAATAACCGCAGCAGAAATTTTTAGCCTTGCCTGTGCAACATCATTATCGATAGACGATCTTAACTGTTCCATATTATTGTTGGTACGCTGCACTTCTATTTTGGCTTTTTGTACTCTCGAGCTTCTTGCAAAACCATCAAATATTGGCACGTTTAATTTTAAACCTACAAGCGATGTTGTAAACCAGCTTCCCCCCTTAAAAAAATCAAATGTTTGTCGTTGGGCATTTTTACTGTAGTTGCCAAATGCCGATAGTGTAGGTAGATAGCTTAGTTTATACCTTCTTACATTGTATTCATTCAACGTTTTTGCAATGGTTAAAAACTGGTATTCCTTTCTGTCTTCATATTTATAATTATCAGTGAGAATGTTTTCTTTTATTTTATCTTCTGTTATTGAATCTGTAAGCAGCAGCGAATCTTTTTGCGGCATATTCATTAAAAATTTAAGCCCTGCATTGCCCGCATCTAACTGGCTTTGTATTTTTATTTTTTCTGTTTGAAGGTTGTTTAACTGAACATTTACTTTATCTACATCAAGTCTTTCAGCAAACCCCTGCTTGTAAATTTCTTTAGTGTCTTTTAAGAGTTTTTCAAAACGTTCAATGTTTGCATCAACAGAAGTAAGCTGTTGTTTGCCTACAACAAGCTGGTAATAAATTTTCTGCACATTTACATTGATCATTTCTTCCGTTATCTCAGTTTGCTTTTCGTAAAATTTTAAAGCAACACCACGTGCAATCAATCCAACAAACACCTGCCCGTCAAACAATAACTGGTTCACATCAAAACCACCGGTTGCATTGTATTTTGTACCAAATCTTACAGGAAAGTAGGTTCCTGCAGGACCACCGGCTATTTCAGCTGGTAACAAACTTGTAGGTATAACGAGGTAATCATTAAAAGTACCTGATGCACTAATTTGTGGGTATGCAGCGGAAGTAATTTCTCTGTTGGTTTGCTTTTGTACTTGGTAATCGAGCAAAGCATTTTTTACCTGCACGCTGTTTTGCTTTGCATAATCAACTGCTTGCTGTACTGTGAAGCGGTTTGTTTTTTGTGCGTTCACTAATATTGTAAATAACACTAAAGCAAATACTGTAAATAATTTCATCGTTTTACTTTTCATCTTTATTAATCTTTTTTAGTCTTTCTTGATGGTATTTGGTGGCTAGTTTGTAACCCTTTGGCGATACCATACCATATAGAAAATGAAGTGTAATTTCTTCTTCTATTGCTGCAAGGTTTAATTTTACTTTTGTATGAAATTCCGGGTTAAATGGCAGTATCATACTTTCTACTCTAAACCTTGCAATTACATCTACCATTAAATCGCTTCTGTATAATTCTTCGGCTAAACCTCTTTCAAGATTTGATTTTATTACACCGTATAAATAATCATTTTTGTGCTTGGAAAATTTTTGAAATGCAGCAGGATAATATTTTTGCATGTCAAATATTAACGATGGATTCATTGATCTGAATATCTCCATCATAAAATCCATTGCAAGAAAAATTTCGTGTACAGCGTTATCAGCAGTTTGCTGATCCATTTCGCAACACTTTTGATTGTGTGTTATAATGGAAGCTATGACATCCTCTACCAGTGCATCTTTATCTACATAAAACTGATAAATGGTTTTTTTGCTTATGCCCAATTTAGTAGCAATATCATCCATGCTTACACTCTTCAACCCAAATTGCATAAACAATTCGTGCGCTTTGTGTTTTATTCTTTCGCCGGTGGTCAATATTTCTTCCATAATGAGGTGCAAAACTATGGAAACTTTTTATGTAACACAAGTTTCCGTGTTATTAAATTATTACCACTCATCATATTTTGCATGTATAAATAGTTTTTAAAAGCAAAGCGAACAATAAAATTATATTTGCATTTTAACTTACTTTATTATGGAAAAGCCATTTGAATACCGCAAGTTTCTTCAATATTTTCTACAGGGATTATTGATCATGGCACCCGTAGCCATAACGATTTATGCATTGTTTTTTGTAGTGTCTACTATTGATGGGTGGTTACCTATTTTTCGTTACAAAGACGAGGTAGGCATTACGCATGTGCAGAATTATGGTCTTGGTTTTATTATTATTTTAGCTGCCATTATATTGATAGGATATTTCAGTTCGTTTTTTATAACAAGCCGCATTATCAGTTTTTTAGATAAGGCTATGCAAAAAGCGCCGGGCATTAAACACATCTACGGTACAACCAGAGATTTTTTTGAAGCCTTTGCGGGAGACAAGAAAAAATTTACACAAAATGTATTGGCAAATGTTGATGGCAATGACGTATGGCGCATGGGTTTTATTACAAAAGAAGATATGAGCGATTTTGGACTGGTAGATTTTGTAGCAGTATATATTCCAATGGCTTATTCAGTAGCGGGCAATGTGTACATTATACCAAGAGCAAGAATAAAGCACATCACACACATTTCGAGCGCACAAACGATGAAATTTGCAGTAAGCGGCGGGGTTACGGATATTTCGGAAGAATAATGCAAATTGAAAAATTTGCAAATGAAGCCCTCAGTTTACCCAAATATTAAAATAACAGGATGAAAAAAATAATCATTTCTTCCACACTATTATTGGCATTTTTGTTAAGTTATCAGCAATCTTATTGCTGGGGATTTTATGCACATCAAAAAATAAATTACTACGCCTGTTTTTTATTACCGCCGGAGATGATGGTTTTATATAAGCCCAATATTGCCTTCTTATCTGAACATGCTGTTGACCCTGATAAGCGCCGCTACGCTGTAAAAGAAGAAGGACCGAGGCATTTTATTGATATTGATTATTACGGCAAATATCCCTTTGATTCATTGCCACATAAATGGAAAGATGCTGTGGCTAAATATTCAGAAGATACCCTGCAAAGTCAGGGCATTGTACCATGGCATGTGCAGGTAATGCTGCAAAGATTAACTGGCGCTTTTAAAGAAAAAAATTACAGTGGCATAATGAAAAGCAGTGCTGAACTTGGCCATTACATTGCAGATGCGCATGTACCACTGCATGCCAACAGCAACCACAATGGGCAATATACAAACCAAAAAGGCATACACGGTTTTTGGGAAAGTAGGGTGCCTGAATTGCTTGCAGAAAAAGAATGGGATTTTATGATAGGGAAAGCCACTTACATTAAAGACCCAGGTGCCTATATCTGGGATAGGGTACTGGAAAGTGCAAAGGCAAGTGATAGTGTATTGAATTTTGAAAGAGAATTATCCAAACAATTTTCGGCAGATAAAAAATATTCTTTTGAAGACAGAAAAGGGAAATTGATACGCCAGTATTCAACAGCATTTACATTTGCATTCAATAAAAAACTGGATGGCATGGTGGAAAGAAGAATGCGGCTTTCCATACAAAGCATTGCATCTTTTTGGTATACTGCCTGGGTAAATGCCGGGCAGCCAGATTTAAAGAGTTTGGTTAAACAAAAATTTAGCGAAGCAGATGTAAAAGATTTTGAAGAGCTGAATACAAAATGGAATAGTTTAGGCAAAATCATTGGCAGAGAGGAGGAGTAAAAAATGTTAGTTTGTAACAGATTTTGAAAGCATTAAAAGAAAAGGTAAGGCTTTGGTGTAATCTAAATCTTGATACTCAATACCCAACATTCTTATGTTTTTATAGTAATTATTTAATTCCGTGTAATAATATTTCTCGCTTTCAATAAACCAAGCATTTTCTCCCAGCTTTTGAGCGACGAACCATTTCTCAATAAGCCTTGCACTTCGGCCATTACCATCATTAAAAGGATGAATTTTTACAAAAATCAAATGTAACATTGAGGCGTAAAAAAAAACTTCATTTACAGTAAACTTTTCGTTTATTAGAGTGCTTATATCCATATAATAGTTTTCCATGACCGATTTTAATTCATCAGGAGAAATAGCTACGTATTCAATATTTCCTTCGCTATTGGTTACATACATATTTTGCGTACCCAATGCTCCTTGTTTTGAAGCTGTTAGAATATTTTTAGTCAATAATTTGTGTGCACTAATTATATTTTGTTGACCTAATAAATTGTTTTTTGCAAAAGTATAAGCATTATACAAATCATCGGTTTTTTTTGTATAATCAGGTAAAAATTCAATACCAAATTTCTTATATTTTATGTAGCTGTCAAGCTCAATGTTTTCTCCTTCAATTTTACTGGAATAAACAGATGACACAGAAGCATAAAAGCTAAAATTGCCAGTGGAAATGGCGGCATCCTTTAAAGTTTTAAAAGCAGACGCTAGGTTCTTGGGCACATACTGCAAAAAAGCAGGTAATAAATCAGTAGGAATTATTTTTAAATCCATGAAGCTAAAGTAAGTTTTTTTAGGGTAGTTAAATTAAAGGGTTGAAAAGCTTCTTTTTAATTTCTTACTTTTGCCCGTTCAAAATAATATACAGTGGTTTACAACTTTAACGCAGGTCCCTCAATATTACCAAAAGAAGTTTTTGAAGCAGCAGCAGCAGCAGTATTAAATTACAATCATTCAGGGCTTTCCATTTTAGAATATGGTCATCGCACACCTGCTTTTGAAGCTATTATGATGGAGGCCAGAAGCTTGATGAGAGAATTGATGGATTTAGATGATAACCACGAAGTATTGTTTTTACATGGTGGCGCCTCTACACAGTTTATGCAGGTACCAATGAACCTGCTCGATCTGAAAGAAACGGCTGCTTATACAGACACAGGTTTGTGGGCGACTAAAGCTATTAAAGAAGCAAAACTTTTTGGCAAGCCAGAAATTGTATGTTCATCAAAAGATAAAAATTATACTTTTTTACCAAAAGATTTTGCTATACCTAATGATGCAAAATATTTGCATATCACTACAAACAATACCATTTACGGAACACAGTGGCAAAAAATTCCTGTTACATCAAACTCAATGGTGGCAGACATGAGCAGTGATATTTTGAGTAGAGAAATGAATTTTAATGCATTCGATCTCATTTACGCTGGTGCGCAAAAAAATATTGGTGCAGCCGGTGTAACTATTGTGGTGGTAAATAAAAATATACTTGGCAAAGTAAAGCGGAACATCCCTACCATGATGGATTACCGCAACCATATTGCAGAAAGCAGTATGCTGAATACACCACCGGTTTTTGCAGTTTATACCTGCATGCTTACTTTGCGTTGGCTAAAAAAGCAAGGTGGTGTAAAAGCAATTGAAAAACTAAACAATGAAAAAGCTGCTTTACTGTATGCGGAGATAGATAGAAATAGTTTGTTTACTGGAACCGTGGCAGTAGAAGACCGCAGCAAAATGAATGTGTGTTTTGTAATGAATGATGCGGTAAAAGAAGCAACATTTCTACAATATGCTACGGACAATAATATCATCGGCATTAAAGGTCATAGAAGTGTAGGAGGTTTTAGAGCATCGTTATACAATGCAATGCCAATAAGCAGTGTAGAATATTTGGTACAATTGATGCAGACATTTGAAGTAAAGTAAACATTCGCAAAAGAATAACCTTAATAATTAAAAACATACATGATTACAATTTCACCCTTTGCAGCATTAAGACCCGAAGTAGCATTTGCAAAAGCAGTAGCTTCAAGACCGTACGATGTGTTATGTAGCAAAGAAGCAAGAACGGAGGCACAGGGAAACCCAAATACTTTTTTACACATTACTAAAAGTGAAATTGATTTACCCGAAACAGTAGATGTTCATTCACCCGAAGTATATGCAAAAGCAAAAGAAAATCTGGCAGCTTTTATGAGCCGAAATATTCTTTTTCAGGAAAGTAAACCCTGTTACTATATTTATGAATTAACGATGAATGGCAGAGCACAGGTAGGCTTGGTATGCGGCAGCTCTGTAGATGATTATGAAAATGGACTTATAAAAAAACATGAGTTTACCAGACCTGAAAAAGAGCTTGATAGAATAACCCATATAAAAACAACAGGTGCTCAAACAGGCAATGTATTTATTGCTTATAGAAATGTAAGTGAGATAGATAAACTAATTGCCTGTTGCATGAAAGAAAAATCTCCGCAGTACAGTTTTACTGCAGACGATGCTGTGCAACACAGTATTTGGGTAGTAAATGATGAAAAAACAATTACTCAGATTACCCATCTTTTTAAAGAAAAAGTATCTGCCACCTACATTGCTGATGGGCACCACAGAGCAGCTTCAGCAGCGAAAGTAAGGACCGCATTGGGTACAGATGCAAAAGAAAATGCAGGTATTTTTTTAACTACACTCTTCCCTGCCAACCAGCTAGGTATTATGGATTACAACAGGGTCATAAAAGATTTGAACGGATATAGCCCTGAAGATTTTTTAAAAGAACTGGCAAACAATTTTACCATAGAAAAAAAACAGGAAGCATACAAACCTGCTGCGATACATGAATTTGGATTGTATTTAAACAAACAATGGTTTTGCCTCACTGCGCATGAAAATATTATTAAACAAGATGTACTTGGCGTACTGGATATAAATATTTTGCAGGAAAATATTTTGTCGCCCCTTTTTAACATTGTTGATCAGCGTACAGATACCAGAATAGATTTTGTTGGTGGAATAAGAGGATTAGAGGAGTTGGAGAGAAAAGTTGACACCGGCGAAATGGTTATGGCTATTAGCCTTTACCCGGTAAGTATGTCACAATTATTGGCAGTAGCCGATAGTGGGAATGTAATGCCCCCAAAAAGCACCTGGTTTGAACCTAAACTGCGTGATGGTTTACTAACACATTTAATTAACTAATAATAGGGTGCTTTTTTAAGTACCCTTTTTTATCTTTACAACAGCATGAAAAAAATATTATTCCTACTTATACTGTCTGCCTGTATTTTAATTAACGGTATTTCAGCACAAAGCACCGAGCAATTACATGAAACCGCCAAAGCATTTATGAGACAGGGCGATTACTCAAATGCTATTCTTGTATTAAACAGAGCATTGCATCAAATGCCTGATAACGCTGCATTTGCAAAAGATCTTGCACTAAGTTATTACTTTCAAAAAGATAATACAAAGGCATTGGAAACAATAAAGCCGGTACTGGATAATAAAGATGCAGATGACCAGTGTTTTCAAATTGCAGGTAACATATACAAACAACTTGACCAACCTAAAGAGTGCGAAAAGGTCTACAGAAAAGGACTAAAGAAATTTCCCGCAAGCGGCCCTTTGTATTGCGAACTCGGAGAAATTGTGTTCCCTAACAGTAAAATTGAAGCCATAAAAAACTGGGAGAAGGGTATTGAAACAGATCCATCATACAACAAAAATTATTATAACGCTTCCAGATATTATTTTTTTACGGCTGATAAAGTATGGGCAATTATTTATGGAGAAATGTATGCGAACATGGACCCTGTAGGTATTAAAACTCCAGAGATAAAACAACTTATTTTAGATGCATATAAAAAATTATTTACTGAACAGATAATAGACAAACCTGGTAAGAATAAAAACGCATTTATAAAAAATTACTTGGAGGTATTGAATAAACAAAGCAGCCTTACCGCAGGTGGCATTAACGCTGAAGTACTTTCTATGGTAAGAGCACGGTTTATTATTGATTGGTTTTTGGTTAACAACAGACCTCCATTTAAACTTTTTGCCTACCATCAACAGTTATTGAGAGAAGGGATGTTTGAAGCGTATAATCAATGGCTATTTGGAGCTACAGAAAATTTAAGCGCTTACAACAATTGGGTTAAAACACATACGGCGGAATACGAAGCTTTTTTAGCTTTACAAAAATCAAGAATGTTTAAAGTACCCGCAAATCAATATTACCATTAAACAAATATTTGATGTTTAAACATTAAATATTTATGTTTGTACCAATTAAACATTCAATACATGAAAAAATTATTTATCCTTATCGTTTCTGCAACAGCTTTTGCAGCCTGCAACAACAATACAGCCAACAAAGTTGAAACTACAGAAAAACAAACAGCTGCAATCACTGATGGTACTCCTTACGCAGTAGATTCCACTTCTACCATTACTTGGACAGGAAGCAAGCCTACAGGCAAACACAGAGGAACATTTAAAATTTCTGATGGTTTATTTTACGTAAAAAATGGTGCCCTTGCCGGCGGTAATTTCACCATCAACATAAATTCTTTAAACAACGAAGATCTTGCCGCAGACGCTGAATCTAAGGGTAAACTGGAAGGCCATTTAAAAAGCCCTGATTTTTTTGATGTAGCAAAATTTCCAATTGCCAGATTTGAAATTACAGCAGTAGAACCTAATAACGATTCAACCAAGAAAGACATTACATACATTATAAAAGGCAACCTTACTTTAAAAGACAGCACTAAAAATGTTGCCATACCTGCAAGGGTAACGATAGATGCAAAAACGCTGTCTGCAAGTGCAACATTTAGCATTGACAGAACTTTATGGGGCATGAATTATAAAGGCCCGGATAACCCACAAGACTGGATTATTTCAAAAACAGTGGAATTAAAATTAAATTTAACTGCTGCAAAAAAATAAATCAACTTTCATTTTTTGATTAGCCATCCGCAAAGGATGGCTTTTTTTATATAACTTAGTTTTTACAAATTTGAGCTTCTACAATATTGCTGCAAAACGATTATTCCCAAACCGCTTGTTAAAAATTTTCATAGATGAACGAACATTCCAGAATATTTGATTTTATGTACTACCAGCAGGAGCATTTTCCTAAAGATGATATGTTTGCTGCTAAAATAAACAATGTATGGGAGCCGATCAGTACTGCGCAAACAGTTATGCTGGTTAATAAACTTAGTGCAGGATTATTAAAAATTGGAGTAGGTGGCAACGACTTGACGGTGGAAAAACAAGATAAGATTGCGCTCATTTCCCGCAACAGACCTGAATGGTTAATGCTTGACCTTGCATGCCAGCAAATAGGCGCCATATTGTGCCCCATCTATCCAACTACAAATGTAAATGAGCTGGAGTTTATTTTTAACGATGCTGAAATAAAGATCGCTTTTGTAAGTGGCGACGAAATTTTACAAAAAGTAAATGATATAAAGCCAAAGGTCTCGTCCTTAATAGATGTTTATAATTTTGATATATCTCCAGCCGTAAAGTTCTGGAAAGATTTACTCAATAATGTTACAGATGATGATCTGCAAAAATTAGAACTTGTTAAGGCAACTATTAAAGCACATCATTGTGCAACCATCATCTACACATCGGGTACTACAGGTTTTCCAAAGGGTGTAATGTTGAGCCACAGGAATATTGTAAGCAATGTAGAGAACGGCAAAATAAGTTTTCCTTTTAGTGATAATGTGCAGGGCAGAACACTTAGTTTTTTACCGCTCAATCATATTTTTGAAAGGCTTGCTTCCTATATTTTTATGAGCAGTGGACACTCCATTTACTTTGCAGAAAGCATGGAAACCATTGGCGATAATTTAAAAGAAGTG
>JAYVVD010000150.1:0-2071 GCA_043787295.1 Ferruginibacter sp.
TAATTACCGGTGCTGAAAGGATGGAAATTTATTTACCTATGCTAAAAGGAAAAGCAGTGGCTGTTTTTGCAAACCAAACAAGTATGGTGGGTAATACGCACTTGGTGGATACGCTGCTTAAAAGCGGTGTAAAAATAGTAAAAATATTTGGGCCGGAGCATGGCTTTAGAGGCAATGCAAGTGCAGGCGAGCATGTGGAAGATGGAAAAGATAAAGCCACAGGATTGCCCGTTATAAGTTTATATGGCGATCATAAAAAACCAACATCTGTAGATTTTAAAGATGTTGATATAATAGTTTTTGATATACAGGATGTCGGGGTTCGTTTTTATACTTATATCTCATCGTTGGAATATTTACTGGAAGCAACCTTAGAAAATAAGAAATCACTGCTTGTACTCGACAGACCAAACCCTAATGGGTTTTATGTGGATGGACCTGTGCTGGATAAAAAATTTAAAAGTTTTATTGGTATGCAGGCTATACCAATTGTTTATGGAATGACAATAGGAGAATATGCAAATATGCTTGCCGGAGAAAATTTATTATCTGCAGAAGCAAATAAAAATTACCGTTTTAAAAAATCTATTGAAAATGCAGCAACCTTGTCTTTTTTATTAAAGGTAGTTTCATGCAAAAATTACGACCATAAAATAAAATACAATCTGCCTATAAATCCTTCACCAAACCTTAGAACAATGGGTGCCATTTATTTATATCCAAGCACTTGTTTTTTTGAAGGAACTATATTTAGCGAAGGCCGTGGCACAAATAAACCTTTCCAAATTTATGGCCATCCCAATATGCCCCATAATTTATTTTCTTTTACACCTATGCCAAACGAAGGTGCAAAAAGCAGCAAATGTTATAATCAGGTTTGTTACGGTTACGATTTATCGGGCAGTAACGAAGAAGTATTAAAAAAAGTTGATGGAAAAATTCAGTTAAAATATATTATCAGTGCTTACAAAGTTTTTCAGGGTAAAGACAGTTTCTTTTTAAAGAATAATTTTATAAATAAACTTGCAGGAAATGATGTTTTTCAACAACAAATTAAAACAGGTAAAACAGAAGGGGAGATTAAAAAAAGCTGGCAACCGGCATTGGTAAAATTTAAAACTGTCAGGAAAAAATATTTATTGTATAAGGATTTTGAGTAAGTATTTTATTTTTTACTGCGAAGATGTTAAGAAGCAAAAGCTATTTTTTTTTCGATTTTTTCCACCGTAGAAAAAGTGATTTGGAAGAGTTTTAGGAGAGCCTAAAAAAAATTTAAATTTATTTTCCCTGTTATTCTTTGCGCAAAAAATTGAAGGAAACAAATCATAATAAAAATATTTTATTGGCAAAAAGTGAATGATTCCGATATGAAAGATTTTAAAGATTTAAGGATTGTTTTTATGGGTACGCCGGAGTTTGCAGTTGCAAGTTTAGATGCTCTGGTAAAAGGTAACTTCAACATTGTGGGTGTTATTACTGCACCAGATAAACAGGCAGGCCGTGGGTTACAGCTACAACAGAGTGCTGTAAAAAAATATGCAGTAGAAAATAATTTGAAAGTTCTTCAACCTGAAAAATTAAAAAACCAGGCTTTCATTGAAGAATTAAAAGTATTAAATGCAGATGTGCAGTGCGTAGTGGCATTTAGAATGTTACCGGAAGTTGTATGGAACATGCCGCCAATGGGAACAATAAATGTACATGGCTCATTATTACCACAATACCGAGGAGCAGCACCCATTAACTGGGCTGTAATAAACGGCGAAAAACTTACCGGTGTAACTACTTTTAAACTGCAACAGGAAATTGATACAGGCAATATTTTACTTGCACAAAAAATACAAATTGTAGAAAATGACAGTGCCGGAACTGTGCATGATAAACTAAAAGATGTTGGCGCTACATTATTAGTGAAAACAATAAAACTGCTTGCTGATAATAAGTTAACAGAAATAGCCCAACAAGATATTACAGGTGAAATTAAACATGCTCCAAAATTAACTAGTGAAACGGGCAACATTAACTGGACAAAAAATGTAGAAGAAATTTACAACTTAATCCGTGGGTTATC
>JAYVVD010000151.1:0-8278 GCA_043787295.1 Ferruginibacter sp.
GCTATGTAAAAATTGGATTTGCAGAGAATTGTGGGCCACTTACCCATTGGTAATTAAAGATTAAATAAAAAGTAATTACCCTTATAATTTTTGCCATACTTACTCCGGTAACTTTTAAAGATCGGGCGTTAAAACTTAATTACTTAATTGGTTTTTGCTTTTTTGGTGTTGTCAGTTTATTCTATTTTCAAAAAATAACCGAAGAAAAAAGTTTTTATTATTTCTTTTTAACCCAAAACTTCCTCCATAACCATCAGTGTTTTCATTTGCCCAAAATCATGCATGTGAAGCGCATAATATTCCATGTATTTAGCAAGAAGTTCCCTTCTTTTAAAATGATTCATTTTAATATCATCCAGTTCTGAGGGAACCATTATTTTGAGTAACTCAGCAGTTAGTTCAGCATTTTCACCTTCCATAAAATGAGGATGATGAGGGCGAACATCTACAAAATTGCCTTCCTGTAAATCTAAAAAAGGGAAGGCAGTAGAAAAGTTATCATCTATTTTAAACCCAAAAAAATGGCTGATGTGCAATGCCAAAAACAAGGGCATATTTGCGGTAACATGCGCAGGTGCTTCATCTAACTGCAGCAATGAATCTTCGCAAAAATAAAACAGGTCGGAGTTTTGCTCAGGTTGTTTCAACAGTTTATAAAGCAGTTCCATTAAAAAGAGTGCAACACTGTTTTTAACAACATC
Organism: Ferruginibacter sp.; assembly: GCA_043787295.1. Taxonomy (GTDB): domain Bacteria; phylum Bacteroidota; class Bacteroidia; order Chitinophagales; family Chitinophagaceae; genus Ferruginibacter. Next base: position 702 of record JAYVVD010000151.1, read on the forward strand.
TGTAAGAATATTTTTAAAGACATGTGTTCTGTTTATTTCTTTAACACGGTGCATGCTGTTGCGTTCGTTGTAGTAAACTTCCATTTCAACCATTGAAGCCGGCTGGTAAAGCGATGCTTTTAATCCTGTTTTTTTTGCAGTACGCACGCCATTAACCATGTATGTCTGTAACCCAAAAAGTTCCGTGAAAGCAGAAACAACAAGGCTGGTTTCTCCGTATTTTACAGTGCGTAAAATGATGGCGTTGGTTTTAAACATTTGTAAAGGTAAACTGCATTGTAATGGGCGGCTGTTTTAATGCAGTCTTTTAAAAAGTTTTATTCTTACTTTGTAAATATATTTTAAAATACTTTTTAACTGTAAATATTTATGTGGAGATCGCTGGCAAAGTTTATAATTAAAAACCGTTTTGTGTTGTTGGCTATTCTTCTCATTTCTACGGCTGCCATGGGTTATTTTGCTTACAAAGTAAAACTGAGCTACGAGTTTTCTAAAGCTATACCCACTGATAACCCCAAATATGTAGATTATACAGCTTTTAAAAATAAGTTTGGCGACGATGGAAACCTTTTGGTGGTAGGCATTACAACGAAAGATCTGTTTACACTAAGTACCTTTAAACTTTATCAGGAACTACAGCGAAACCTTAAAAATGTTGCAGGGGTAGAAGATATTTTGAGCGTACCGGGTGCTTTTAACCTGAAAAAAAATATTGAAACCGAAAAATTAAATGCCGTAAAAATCTTTCCAGATACAATAAACAGCCAAATGGAATTAGACAATGCGGCTGCAATATTTTATAGCTTGCCGTTTTACAATGAACGCCTGTACAACAAAAACACGGGCAGTTATTTAATGGCTGTTAGGGTAAATAAAAACATTTTTAGCAGTGAAAAAAGAACGGCTGTTTTAAACAAAATAATTGAGCACTTAAATAAATTTGAAAAGGATAGTAAAATTGAAATACATGCAAGTGGCTTGCCGCTTATAAGGACTATACTGGCAGACAGAATAAAAAAAGAAATGAAGTTTTTTCTACTGGCATCGCTTGGTTTAAGTATCTTAATAGTTTTGTTGTTTTTTAGATCAGTTAGTACCACATTGCTTTCTCTTGCTGTTGTTATTATTGGTGTTATATGGACGTTGGGCATTACCTATTTATGCGGTTACCAGATAACATTGCTCACTGCATTGATACCGTCGCTTGTGGTAGTAATTGGCATTCCAAACTGTATTTATTTTATAAATAAATACCACTCATCTTATTTAAAAGATGCGGATAATATGGATGGGAAAGAAAGAAAAAACAATGCACTCGTAGCAATGGTAAGTAAGATGGGCGTAATTACTTTATTTTGCAACATAACTGCTGCTATTGGGTTTGCGGTGTTTGCATTTACAAAAAGTGAAATACTACAGGAGTTTGGTGTGGTGGCCGGTATAAGCATAATGGTAATATTTTTCGTTTCTTTTATTTTACTGCCGTCAGTGCTTAGTATGTTACAACCACCCGGTAAAAATCAATTAAAATATCTGCACAATAAACTTATTGAAAACATTTTAAATACACTGGAAAACTGGGTATTTAATTATAAAAAACACGTACTAATAGGTACGCTAATCTTGGTAATCTTTTCTATAGCAGGCGTATTTAGGCTCAAAAATGTTGCATATATAGTTGATGACCTGCCTAAAAAGGATAAAATTTATACTGACCTTAAATATTTTGAAAAAAACTTTAAGGGTGTAATGCCATTAGAGATAATGATAGATACTAAAAAAAGAAGAGGGCTGTCAGGTTTAAAATCATTGGTGGTTTTTAGCAAGGTAGATTCACTTGCACAGTTTATTGGGGCTCAAAAAGAAATGACAAAACCATTAACCCTTGCAGAAGGTTTAAAGTTTGCCAAACAGGGTTTTTATGAAGGAGATTCTGCTGAGTATTTAATGCCAAATACTTTTGATGGTGCCTTTGTTGGTGAATACCTTCGCCCATCGAAAGACACTGTTGCAACAACCAATAATTTTGCAAAAACACTGCGAAGCTTTATAGATACGGCATCGCAAACTACCCGTATAAGTGTAAGTATGGCAGATGTTGGAACGGAAGCATTGCCGATATTATTAAACAAAATACAAACTAGATCAAACGAGTTATTTGACAGTAGTTATAAAGTAACCCTTACCGGAACAAGTATTACGTTTTTGGAAGGAAGCAAATTCATAATTAACGGACTTAAAGAAAGTATTGCGTGGGCATTTTTGCTGATAGCAATATGTATGCTTTTTCTATTCAGATCATTCAGAATACTTTTATGCTCCCTCATTCCAAATGTAATCCCACTACTGGTAACTGCGGGTATTATGGGCTGGACAGGTGTTCCCTTGAAACCCTCAACCGTTTTAATTTTTAGTGTTGCATTGGGTATTGCTATTGATATAACAATCCGGTTTCTGGTTAATTATAAACAGGTACTGCCCGAACATGATAATGATATTCCCTCCGCTGTTAAAAGTACCATTCATCAAACCGGTTTAAGTATTATCTATACTTCTCTGGTTTTAACAGCCGGGTTTATAATATTCTGCGCAAGCAGCTTTGGTGGCACTTTTGCCCTTGGGTGGCTCACCTCTGTAACGCTGGTTACCGCTACAATAACCAATCTTGTTTTGTTGCCTGTATTAATAATATTGGTTGCAAAAAAATAGAATACGGTTAAATAAATTATCATTTATTTAACATTGTATCGTTTATTTAATATATTTTCGGAAAAATAAAACTAAACTATGAGAAAAACTTTACTAACCCTAGTGGTAGCCATTGCATTTATGCTGGGTGCCAACGCTCAAGACCGAACAATTACCGGAAAAATTGCTGATGAAAAAGGAACGCCTGTGGAAGCTGTATCTGTAATTTCATCAGATAAAAGAAACGGTACACAAACTGATGCTAATGGCAATTACCGTATAGCAGTATCGGCAAATGCCAAAACACTTACATTCAGCAATGTAAATTTTGAAACTGTTGTTACCAGAATTGGAAATCTTGGAATTATTAATGAAACGATGGTATCAAAAAACAATAAACTTGATGAGGTTGTTGTTGTTGGGTACGGCACACAAAAAAGAAAAGAAATTACAGGAAGCTTATCTACTGTAAAAGGTCAGGCGATTGCTGAAAAACCTGTACAAAGTTTTGATCAGGCGTTGGCAGGCAGAGCCGCTGGAGTTCAGATTACCGTACCAAGCGGAGTTTTAAACAGCCCGCCGGTATTTAGAATAAGAGGAGCAAATTCAATTTCTTTAAGTTCATATCCTTTAGTTGTAGTAGATGGAATACCTGCACCTACGGGAGATTTTAGTGGTACAAGTGCTGCAGGCAATGCACTTGCCAGTATTAACCCTTACGATATTGAAAGCATAGATATTGCGAAAGATGCTGCGGCTACTGCTATATACGGTAGCCGGGCTGCCAATGGAGTAGTATTTGTGACAACTAAAAAAGGTAAGGGTAGAAAACCAAGAATTTCCTACAACGGATCATTTGGCCTTACACGTGCTTATGGTATTCCTTCAGAATTAAATGCACAGCAATATACTGACTATAAAAATATGGCAGCTGGCAATAATCAGAACTTAAATACAACAAACCCAACAGGAACTTCATATGTTAAATTCAATTTATCGAAAGATACTTTTGGAAATATAATTGATACCCATTGGGCTGATGTGGTATACAGAGAAGCTTTTGCGCAGAACCACAATTTAAATATTTCGGGCGCTTCTGAAAATACCAATTATTATTTTTCCGGTGGTTTTACAGATCAATCGGGAATATTAAGAAAAAACGATTTTATAAGAAAAAACATTCTTATAAATGTAGATACTAAAGTAAACACTAAAATAACCATAGGGGGAAAACTTTCTTATTCTAACGAAAGAAATTTAGCCGCAACATCATCAGGTTCTTTGTCGGGCGAAGCTTTTGGTACGGGTGGTTTTGGAAGAAATGTATTGGTAAATGCGCCAAATGTTGGAGTTTATAAAAATGATGGTTCTTATAACATCAGTGCAAATAATGTGGTGGGTCCAATGGCTAACACAGTAGCACAGGTTGGTTTTTACAATCCGCAGGTTGCGCTTGATCTAAACAGATCAAACAGCGAAGCCGACCACATTCAATCGAATATTTATTTGCAGATAAAACCATTAAAATGGTTAACCTTAAAAACGCTTTATGGTATAGATAATATTTTGGTTGATAATGATATTTTTCAGACCCCTGTACATGGCGATGGTTTTGCAGCTATAGGAAATGCATCATCCTTTTTTTCTAAAAACAAAAGATATACCTGGGATAACACTGCACAGGCAGATTTTACTTTTAAAAGTAAGAATACTGTAAGTGCATTAATAGGTTCAGAACAGGATAGAAGAACAAGCAAAGGATACGGAGTAAACCGCCAGCAGGTTACAGATCCTATTTTTAATGTAATACAGTCAGGATTTTTAATAAATAATACAGCCGGTACTTTAGGTGCTTTAGGCGAAAATTATCTTCAGTCAATATTTGGCCGTTTAAATTATGATTATGAAAAGAAATATTTTTTAAGTGCTAATTTGCGTCAGGATGAATATTCTGCTTTTATTGATAAAAAAGAAGTGTTTTATGGTTTTTCAGGTGCTTGGGATGTAAGTAAAGAAAAATTTTGGTCTAAAAATATCAATAATATCATTTCAAACTTAAAATTTCATGGCAGTTACGGTAAAGTAGGAAACATTGGCGGTATAGGCGATTTTGCTACATATTCTACTTTTGGAGCCGGAATTTACGGCGGTAATTCTACCTTAGGTTTTAACCAGGCAGGTAATATTAATTTGCAATGGGAAACCAGTAAAAAAACGGATGTAGGTGTAACATTTGGCATTTTAAGAGACCGAGTAAATTTTGATATAGCTTATTATAAGAATGATATCAGTAATTTAATATTAAATGTACCGCAGGCGCCATCTGCCGGTGTTCCTACATCTATTCCGACTAATATTGGAACCATGTATAATAAAGGACTTGAACTGTCCATAAATGCACTCCCTGTTTCTACAAAAAATTTTGTATGGACGTCCAATTTTAATTTAGCATATAATAAAAATGAAGTTACATCGTTGGCTCCAGGTTTAACGCAGATTTTAACTGCTACTTCCGGCTTAGAAACAGTAAGCAGAACAGCACCAGGATTTTCTCAGGGATATTTATTTGTAGTGCGAAATGCAGGAGTAGACCCTGCGACAGGTAGCAGAATATTTTTAAATCAAGCCGGCCAAAAAGTTTTGTACAGATTTGCGCCTAATGCTGCAATGGGCCAGTTCCAATGGTCAAACCCTGATGGTACCCAGTATAAAAAAGCTGATGGAACCCCTAATACCATTACACAGGCTGCTGATGCAGTAATGTACGGTAATGTAGTTCCAAAATATACAGGTGGTTTCAGCAATAACTTTAAATACAAGAGTTTTGATATTGATGTATTATTAACCTATCAACTGAATTTTAATATTTATTATGGTACAAATGCAGGGTTGCATGACCAGCGTTTTTGGAACAACGCAATAGATGTTCTGGGTGCATGGAAAAATGCTGGAGATGTTACAAATATACCAAGGCCCGTTTTGAATGATAACGTTTCAAATGGTTCAGCATTACCAAGCAGCTTTAATGTTTTTAAAGGGGATTTTGTCAAATTAAAAAATGTAACCCTTGGGTATAATTTTAGTTCTGCATTGTTATCTAAAGCAAATATCAGCAATGCAAGATTTTATGTTAGCGGACAGAACCTAGCGATATTTTCAAAATATCCTGGTCCTGATCCTGAAGTGTCTTCTAATGGTAATTCAAATGGAGCACAGGGAGTTGATAGAAATACCATTGCCAATGGCAGAACATTCCTTGTAGGAGTTAATTTAAGTTTCTAATTTAAAAAATGAATATAATTATGAAAAAATATATTAATATAAAATATTTAAGCCTAATATGCTTTTTAGCATTATCTGCTTCATCCTGTAAAAAAGACCTGTTAAACGCTATACCCCAAACATCTGTTACGGATGTTACAGCATTTGCCACTCCTGACCGAATTTTAAGTCAGGTAAGAAGTTTATACGCAGGTCTGAAAAACGGAAATTTTTATGGTGGGCGCTACATTGTTTATGGCGACATTAGAGGGGAGGATTTTATAAATGAAACGACTAATCTTGTTACAGGGAGTGATGTATGGAATTTAAATCCTGCTAACAGTTCTCAAAATTCGGTTAAAAACCTATGGGCACAGGCTTATTTTACTGTAAACATTTGTAATTTGTTTATAGATGGAATGGCAGAAAAAGGAACCGCTATTGTAGGAACTTCTTTATCAAATAACTATGTTGGAGAAGCAAGACTAATAAGAGCACTTTCCTATTATAGTTTATTACAATTGTATGCCAGGCCTTTTGCAGATGGTAATGGTGCAAAGCCGGGTTTACCATTAAGACTCGTTGGTATAAAAGCATCTGGCTCAAGCAACTTGGCCAGAAGTACTGTGGCAGAAGTTTATGCACAGGTTTTAGCTGATTTAAATTTTGCAGAGGCTAACCTTCCTTTAACCAATGGTACAGCTATTTTAAACACAACAAGGGCTCATAGAAATACGGCCATTGCATTAAAAACAAGGGTTTATTTAACCATGCAGAATTATGCTGCTGTTATTACCGAAGCAAACAAAATAGTTTCAGTTACTGCACCTTTCACAAGCATTACAGGTGTTGCACATGCTTTATCTCCTTCAATTGCAGCAGTATTTTTACCTCCTTATACTACAAATGAATCCATTTTTTCTATGCCAATGTCAACTACAGCAGGTGATAACCCCGGTACACAAAACCAGTTGGGATATTATTTTGTGCAAAATGGAAGTTCATTAGGAAATGCAGAATTTTCTTTAAATCCGGCAGCTATAATTGCAAATACTGGTTGGAAAGCAATAGACGCAAGGAGAACGGCATTGATATTTACAAATGCAACCACTTCAAAAAAATATCTTGCAAAGTATAAAGTAGGAAATCCATATACAGATTTTGTACCTGTAATAAGATATGCAGAGGTATTATTGAATTTAGCAGAAGCGTTGGCACGTACAAGTGCTACGCCCGATTTTAGGGCTTTAGCCTTGTTGAATGCGGTAAGGCAAAGATCTGACCAAAGTACAACACTTGTTGCTGCTACACAGGCAGATTTAATAGATGCTATTTTACTGGAAAGGCGGATTGAATTTTTAGGAGAAGGTATGCGTAACAATGATTTGTTGAGATTGTTGCAGACCATTCCAGCAAAGGGATCTGTACCTTCCAAATCTCCAAGCGAACAAGGATATATATGGCCAATTTCATCAGATGAATTATCGCTAAATGCACTCATGACTGATAATTAAAATAAAGTTTTTATCAAAAGAAGCCACCGGATATTTCTTCGGAGGCTTTTTTGTAACTGCTTTGAAGCTTTTCTCTCCCTATATTTTATGGCTTTTATATCAGACATTGCTGCC
>JAYVVD010000152.1:0-15948 GCA_043787295.1 Ferruginibacter sp.
TACCAAAAAAACTAAATAAAAAGCAAGTTGATCTTGTGCTCGAAACTGTTTGTGACAACAACTCTATTTTAGATAAGATTGGTAGTAACCTGTACAGGATATATAAACAATATGTAAATTATAAATACAGGTGTGCATGCAATAGTAAACGGAAGCCTTGTAAATGATACTTATAATGGTTGGAATGAAATTCATACGAAAAAAAATAGATAAAACAGCTGATGCTAATTATAATTAACTAAATTTTACCACACAAATGCAGGCAATTTATCAAAGAGTAGAATCTACACTAAGAAAAAAAATTACATTAAATTTTTATCGTGATTTAATAAGCCTTACTAGCGAAACTAAAATAACAGCTCCAATGACAGCAGTAATTAAATAACCAATACTGCCAGCAAGGTGAATATTTAATTTTCCTCCTAGCCAACCACCGAGCCAACCTCCAATTAATCCAAGAATAATATCTACGATAATTCCGTAACCATCGCCACGCATTATTTTGCCTGTTAAAAATCCTGCAATTCCGCCTAAAATTAAATGCCAAATCATAAAAGAATTTTTTAATTGAACAATAGAATAGACTATAAATGTAAGTTTTTTTTCTGTAACATCGCATTATTGTAATTAAAAACTTTAATGCTTTTATCAACTGCAATTAGTTGATACAAAAGTTGAAAGTAATGAATATTAAAGGTGTTATAACCGTGGATACAGTTGTAAATACTTCCATCTTTAAGGTTGAGAATTTTCATAGATCTTCTTCACAATAAACCTTCTTCAACAAATGAGAAATATTCATCTTCAGAAATTATCAAATGATAATAAAATAATATCAATAAGTTTTAAAGGATCTTTTACCGATGCTGTAAGCAACTTATCATTTTGACTTGAATTTAAATTGCGAGACGGATGATTATGTACAATCATTACTTCTGTACCCATACAATGTAGAACAAGTGATGCAAGCAATTTTATTTAAACAATACATTTTGTCATTGTACCAGTAAACAGTATTTTACAGCCAATTACTTTTTTTGAAGTATTAAAAAATAAAGGAGCAAAATGTTCTTGTAAACAAATAGTTTCTGCCTCCCAAAGATCTTTTATCAATTCGTATGCAACCGAAAATGTTGTGATTGATGTATGATTTGTTATTAACGGATTATAGCTAATTTCAATTTTACTACTGTCCAGTTAGCTTTTATTTGTTTTAGTGTTTGTGATAATCTTCTTTTCATATGTCGCTTTAAAGAAGCATATCCATCTAAATATAAATATACCATTTGGTAGCACGAAACATAAAAAAGCAATGAAAACTCATTTATTAAAACGAAAATAAAAGTTATCAATAGAGAACCTTTAAAAAGGAAGATCTAAAATAATTGATAAAAACTTTATCCAAAAGAGACATTTGCTACAGTTTTATCATGCCAGCATTGGAAAATGCTAAGTTGGTATTACTTGACTTTGTTTAAAAATGTATTTATTTATTTTCCAATGTCATTAGTTTTTGACCAATTCTTATATTTTCTTCGGCTAAACTATCTATACTTTTTTGAATAGCAGAAGATTTTTTTGCATTATGTGATGCATTAGCTGCATTTAAATCTTGTTCCAGAGAATTCATTAATGAAATGCAGGCCAGCGATTGTTCATTTAACTGCTTCTTTTGAGCATTAACATTTCCAGATTGGTTTGTTTCATTATTTGTATCGTAGTTATTTTTTTTATCTTTGATATTGCAGGAAAAAGTAAAAATGAGAAATGCGAGTGCTATTAGTTTTATTTTCATAATTTTTTATTTTAAGGTTCAATGAATAAAAGGCGAGAAATTTATTTTTTTATGTAAAACATTTTAAATCATAAAGATTATAATTCCTTAAAGTTTGCCGTTTAATAAATGAGAATTAATAATGCGGTTTTGGAAAAAATTCTTATTACCGTTACCACACATTTTAAAAAATTGCTTCTTTATCAGGCGAAATCAATCTGTGTCTGATCTCCCATTTATTGGAGATAATCTATAAAAATGTTCCTGTTTTTTCCGTTTGTAATTCTTACCGACATTACTGATTTTTAAAAGATCGTATTTTTTTAATGACAATTGATTCTTTACTACAATAATGTTGATGTATTTAAACACTACTTATTAGCTCTTGAATCAGCACCTACTTGTAAAGGAGCTTGTTGTAAAGGTGTTGTATAACCAAGATTTTTTATTTCATCTAATTTATCATCAGCAAGACTCACGAGTATCTTTCTGTTATGGAAAACATTTTCTGAAAGGCCGGACGAAACTAATAAAAAATCTTTTTCAACTTCTGAAGTGATCTTATCGCTGTCAACGATATAAGCAATATTTACATCGCTGTTTGGTTTGTTGGAAGATATTTGTACATCTACTTCATTATCATTTTTAAAATAACCTGCCTGTTTAAGATAAGCTCCAACTTTTTTCGCATCGTCTTTAGTGACACCATCTCCCTTAAAATATACATGCTGATTTTTATTCACTTCATAAGTTTTACCATTAGGATTTCCAAAATATTGATAACCATAATAAATAAGAGCGCCAAATGCTACAATAGAACTAAAAATTTTTAATGCTTTCATAAAATGTTTTTAAGTTTGTTAGTTTTAGTGAATGTTAATTATTAAAAATATAAAGCGACTTTTTTAATTATTTATTTGGAATAACCTGTTCCAGAGATTTTACCACCATCACCATACATTACAAATGCTGACCAGAATAAAGGGTTTTTTGTGCGACTGTTTTTAAGTAGTTTTAATTGTGCACTTCTCATAGCAACCATTTTAGATTTACCTGCCTGAAGATTTTTATAAAAGTCTTTCATTAATTCTAACGTAGCTATATCATCTACTGACCAAAGGCTGGCAACAACCGTATTTGTTTTAGATCGAAAAGCCTCAATAAAAACACCAATTTCAGTGCCGCTAACTGTACCCAGTGCAGTTTGACACGCAGATAATACAACCATTTCACTTGATTCAATTGGCAGAGCATAAATTTCACCATAACTTAAGTCTGCATCTGCTAAGCCGGGTAAATGCGCCAATTGGATATTGCTGTTTTCTAATGGTGAGCGTATATGCCCATGTGTTGCAAAATGTAAAATCTTTGCCACTTTCAATTTAAAAAGCTGTTGTTTAGTTGCAGCACTGTCAGTATAAATTTTACTGCCTTGAAAAACCGTTCTGATAGCTTTCACTTCATCTAGTGCGCCCTCCAAATTGGCTTCTGTGGGATTACCAAATGCTACAAGGCTTCCTTTACTTTGTTGTGGTGCAGATGATATAAGATCTCCGGCTGTAAGGTAAATTATGTTATATCTTTCTATTAAATATTGATTAGTCTCACCCGACAGAAGTGCGCTGTAGGGTAATAAAAATAATTCAGAATTTGGAATGATTTTTAATGTTTCTGTTTGAATAAGTAAATCTTCGACAGGTTTTATAAGAATTTCGTATAAAGTATTTAATCCTGTTCTTAAGGGTGAGAGTAGATTTTTATAATGTAAAGTTGTATCAGATTTTTTAAGATCGGTGCGTTCTTTTTCAATGTTAAATCCTGTTGAGGGATCAAATGACAAGGAATAAAAGTCGTTGGAAAAATTAGTTAAACCCATTCTTACGAAGGCAACAGAGCCTCGAAGATTATCTTGAGTAATATCTACTGTACGTACTGCCACATTATTACGTTTTACAACAAAAATATAAAGCTTTTGAGAGGTAACTAAATAAGAAATTATGGCTTCAGAATTTGCAACAGAACTTTGTAATTTTAAAAGATCTGTTGGCCGGACAGTAAATCTTAAATTAGGTTGTTCAGTTTCAAGACGCTTTATCGAGATGGCATATTGTTGGCGTGCTGCACCAAGATCTGAAACAAGATTGTTATGCAAAGCTTCAGAATGATTTTCTTTGTTCTCTTTTTCAATACTTAATCTAACAGCTCCAATGCGGTTTTCAGCTGCAATTATATTTTTAAGATCATTTTTAGATGCACCATTAAGTTTAATTTCCGATTTAGGAACTGCATCAATAAGGTTACGCCTTTGCGCATTGGATGCATATTGCAAAGCTTGTTCTGTCTTTCCCTGTTGCAACAACAAATCCACCATTCTTTTATAAATGCTGATCGTTTCTTTATTACCCGAAAAAGCTTCAGATTCCTCAGAAGTGGAAAATCCGGCTTTAATTGATTCAGAAACTTTTATAGCCTCATTGTAAGATGCTTCTGCCTCTTTGAATTTAGCAGAACGTTCGTATGCCCAGCCTAGGGAACTTAATGCTCTTGAAAGCATAGGTAATAATTCTGACTGCCTGTATACAGCAATTGCAGTTTTATAACCTACAATAGCTTGCTCCAATTCTAAACTGTTTTGATCTGCTGCTTTATCAACAAGATTATCCCCTTCATTTTCATTCGCTTCAGCTACTATATCCTCTGAGAAAGTTAATTGTAAAGCTGCAGCTTTGGCCTGGCGAGCAAATTTCAGCGCTGACTGTTTATTATTAGCAGCACGTTCTATCCTGCTGGATGAAATTAGTGCATAAACGGTAGCTGCCTCCTGTCCAAGCCTTGCTCTAAGCCTTAAAACTTCTTTAATGTTTGAGCGTGCTTCATCAAATTTTTTTTGGTAAGTATAGATCAGGGCTATTTGAGTACGTATGGATGCAATTGCACCGGACGGCTTACCTCCTGAAAGATCAATATAAAGTTTTACAGCTTTCAGATAATTTATTAAACCAAGACTATCTTTGCCTTCCACCTGTAAAATGCGTGCCCGAATTCGCAAAGAATTGGCTTGTTGAGATGCAATTTGTAGTGTTAAGAGGGAAGATAACGTCTCATCCTTATTTGTCTTTTGTTCCTGTTTTAAAACCTGAATAATATTTTCAACCTCATTTACTGCATCTGTAGCTTTACCATATTTCCCCTGTAAAATCTTTATCCGGGCAATATTGGAAAGCGTCTGGGCCACAGAAACACTAACATTTAACCTCTCAATTTGAAAATTCACTTTTTGATATCCACTTAAACCTGTATTTATGGGATTTGCTAAAATATTTTTCAGGAGTTTAATTTCTTTTTCAAATTCCTCAGTTGCTTTATCATATTCACCTAACCCTTGGTGAGCATAAGCAATATAATCTACCGCTATCCACTCTTCTTTATATTTATTTGTACGAAGTACATAAGCTTTGTCAAATAATGCGAAAGCTTCATTTGGGTGATCTTCATTCATTGCTACATCGCCCAGTTTTTCTAAAGCTTTTGCTTCTGCACTCGAATCTTTATTGTCGTGAGCGACAACAGAAAGTTTTTGTAAATAAATTTTTTCAGATTCTATGTCGTGCAGGTAATGTGCATTGCTAATTAAATCCGATAGATAAACGGAAATTAAAACCCTGCTTGCATAACATAAAACTTCTTTTTTATAAGTGTTTTCCTCTTTTTCATTTTCCAAAAGCTTTTTTTCTGCCTGCAGAAGATCTTGTTTTCTCCTAGAAATATAGCTTACATAATACTGCTTAGTAAATTGATCTGCTTCAACAAACAGCTTTGTAGCAAATTCATATTCTCCTATATCAAAATGTTCTTCTGCGAGCTCGTTTAGTTGAAAAGCTAATTGTGTATAAATTTTTTCACGTTTTGCAGAATCAAGCTTTGTTTCAGATAATGTAGATCTGCTTTTCAAGATTTCTGTCTCAAGCTGTGTAATTCCTGTGGTCTGCGAAAATGTATTATTTAGAAATTGGAGATTGATTAAAATAAATAAAAATAAAATTTTCATTACTAATTCAATTTGTAAGGTAGATTTATCATTCTTTTTTATACACAAAAACGAATTTATACTAGAAGGAGCAGAAATATGATCCATCTAACAATACTGTAGATAAATTTTTATTTCCATACAACGCAGGCTTTGCCAGAAGTACCATGACCTATTGCAAGAGTTCCCTTTTTATACGCATCTTCTAATTCTTTCCAGGTCATTCTGTTATCTTTAAAATTAGATACATAAATATAATTAGCATCATATCCAAAAGCAGTTACCCAATGACCTGTCCACCATTTATAATTAAATTGAGGAAGGGTACCACAATCCAACATAATCATTACGGGCAGTTCCATGGCAAGATATTTTTTGATCTCGGGGATACCCTCCACCCATGCATATTGAATTCCGTATTTTTTATATTGATCAAGTCCATAATTTAATTGCCTCCAATCGGTACCCAGAGATGGTTGAAGTCGATAAAGATTACCTAATGTAATTTTAGGGGGGGCAGTGTTCCAAACACTGGCTGACAATTGCCTTTCCTCAGTGAATAATGCTCTTTTTTTATCAACATACCAAATGGCAGATGCCATTGCTGCCTGACCACATGAATTATCGAAGCTGGGAAAATCGGAATTTGTAAATTGATAAAACTTGCAGGGCCCTTTGTAATTTAAAATATTACACAAATTAATATCATCGCCACGTAATCTTTGCTTCGGTGTTTTATCCCGAGGAGTAAGGAGCACCTGTAAAATATCCAGTGCAACTTGTTTCATAAGCTCTTTCCTTGTTACTTTAGGTTGAGGTGGATCAGGTGTTTGATACTGACTTCCTTCTACTTTTGGTTCTGCCGGTTTCTCTTGAACATTAGTTGTTTGATTGTTTTCTTTTTGACTTCCCGTTGGTGGAATCTGCGCATGAAGATATGTTCCTGTAAAAAAAACAATTAATACCCCTAGTATAATCGTTTTAATCGTAAATGATTTTTTCATTGCCTTAATTTATCTTATAATAATAAGTGAATAATACAGATTAAGATTTATGATTTTAAATTTATCAATCTGTTTCTGTTATGAAAAGAAGATTTAGCAATATAATATCGCAATGCACTTCTAAAGCATTGCGATTATAAATTAGAGTATTAATACTATGGAAGAAAATTAATGAAAGTTGCCACCACCCGCAGCTATAATATTACCGCCACCTGCAGCTATAATATTACCGCCACCTGCAGCTACAATATTTCCCCCACCTGCAGCTACAATATTACCGCCACCTGCAGCAATAATTCCCGAAGCTCTTAATGCTTCGTTGCCAATAGCTGGTGAAAGAGACACTGTTATTAATGAAGGAGAGTTATTAAAATTTGTTTGATTACTTGAGCTTTCTTTTGCTACATTTCTTCTCTGAAAATCCTGGTGCATACCTACAAGCATTACATAAGAATAAACCCCTTGACTTTTCCAATAATTTACTTCAGCCTGAGAAGCTGTCCTATTAAAAACATATTGATAAGATCTACTTATAACATTGTCGTATTCGTAAGAATTACCCCTCAGCCAATTTACATGATTAGTTGTTAATGTTGCATAAGTATCATTACCACTAAGCCAATATTGAATTTCACCTTCTGAGGCATGACGACCCATTGCATCCTGATAAGCACGGTCAATTGTAGTTCGATGAGTGTTGGCATCCTTCGTAAGGTATTGCTTGTGAAAATCAATAAGCTGGCTTATAGATAAATCACCTCGGGTTAGCCAATAATTAACCTCACCTTGGCTTGCATCCCGCCCAAATGTAATCATATAAGCTGCATGAATACGCTGGTCTTGTTGTGCAAAAAGGGTGGTTGAAAAGGAACATAATAAAATGGCCAATAGAAAAGCAATGCTAATTTTTTTCATGTATTTAATTTTTAGTTTGGTTAGAGAATATTTATAATGCAATTTTAATAAATACACTTACTGCTGACAATACATCATTTGTATGATTTTTGTTTATACTTTAATTATGAAGTTGTTGGATAAGCATATGGGATTATAAGATTAATAAGATTGGCATTCAGCGTATTAAAAATAATTATAAAGTTTTCAACAGACTCACCTTCTAATGCAATAACTGGAATTTAATTAATTTGCCCCAAAAAGTCATTATAAACTGATGATACATCCTAAAAAAAATTCTGTAACACATGAGAAAAAAGTAACGGAAATTATTGAAACAATTTGTACGGGGTCTGCTACAATATTTGATAAGATCTGAATATCTTTAAATGTGTAAAATAACCATAGCCTTTAAAGAATAGGGCAATTGTGATGTATTCATTTTATACCCCTATCTCCCTTGTAACTCACCTTGTATTTATAACTAATGTTAAATGGTCAAGCAAAAAAAGCGTGTATTATTATTACTATAAAACCATAATTGATTAAAAAGATATTAAGATAATTATTTATCTTAATAAATAATTTTCTGTATTTTACTTTGTTTTTGATACGTCCGTTTAAAAGATATTCATGGGAAAAATCAAGTCTTTTTTATTGGGATTTTTATTATGCCTTTTTCTAATTAAATCATTTGCCCAGCAAGATCAAAGAATTCATGCTGCATACGTGCTTGCATTTGGTCGTGATGCAAGTCCGGAAGAATTAAATTATTGGCTGGGAAGAGGGAATTTTTCTATTGGCCAGCTTATTCAATTTCACAGGCAGGGATTTGTGGAATATCCCAATTTACATAGCGAAACTATAAACTGTGCATACATGGATGCTTTAGGCCGTAAGCCATCCGAAAAAGAAATGAAATATTGGGTGAATGGGGTTGATATTTATATCCAATTAATAAATAATCATTTAAAATATCTAAAATCAAGTTTAGCTGAATACAAAAGAGTAATTATAGCTTCATATATAGCAGTTTTTAATCGGGAGCCTAATATTACCGATATAAATTTTTGGGAAAAACAACCGGTTATGCCTTTTTATCTGCTTGTATATTACCATAAAAATTCTTTAAGAAATAAGAAAAATGAAGTGCTCAATTATGGAAAAATGAATCTAAAGAATCTTCCTGCTGTTTCTGTAATTTTCCTATCGACTAAAATAGGAGTGGAGGCTTCTAAAATTATTAATTCCACGGATAGTGCAATAGTTATACATTATGGTAAACAGCCTAGAAAAATTGAAATTGTTAGAAAAAAAAAGTAAGATTAATGCTTAATTTAATTAATTATTACCTATTGAATAAAAATATTTTACAGCAAAGGTATTATAACCATTTATTTTTATAAGCCAGTTTAATTGCCTGAGCTTTAGATGTTATATGCAGCTTTTGATAAATATTTGCAGTATGTGTACGTACTGTAGCAGGACTGATAAATAATTTTTCTGCAATTTCTTTGTATTCTAAACCTTCTACAAGTTGCTGGAGTACATCCTGCTCACGGCTGCTTAATATATTGGTTAAGGCTTTATTTTCAGTTTTAGGCAAACTTCCTTTAAGTAAACCTAATGTTTTGCGTGCAATAGCCGGAGACATAGGTACTGCATCAAAATCTATCACATCATGTATGGCTTCATTTATATTAATTGCATCATCATCTTTTAAAATGTAGCCATTTGCGCCTGCTTTTATAGCTTCAAAAATTTTTTCATTATTATCAAAAACGGTAAGCACAATAAATTTGATTTTGGGATAAAGCATGGAAGCAACTGCAATAGTTTGTATTCCGTCCATTTCAGGCATTTCAATATCCATTAATACAATTTCGGGTAATTCATCTTCCCGTAATTCTTTTAATTTGTCTAGAAATTCTTCTCCGTTAGAAGCCTCCATTATAATTTGTATATCAGCAGATAAATTTAATTTATCTTTTATAGCTCTGCGAACTATAAGCTTATCATCAACTAAGGCTATTTTAACTGACATTATGTTGCAAAGATTGGTTTATTAAAAGTTAATTATTATACTGCAAATCATTTATTTTTAAAAATACCACTGTCAGTAATGTTTTATTTTTTTATCTCCACTTCAGTTCCCTGTTCAGTTGAAAGAATGTTTAAATTATATCCTGCTTCTTTTGCCCTATGCCGCATATTGTACAAGCCATTGCCAACTGTAACATTATTTGAATTAAATCCTTTACCGTTATCTTTTATGCAAATATGTATATTTTCATTGCTTGCAACCGATATAATTATATGATTAGCTCGTGAATGCTTTATTGCATTTTGCAAAGCTTCCTGCATAATTCTAAAAAGATTTAAAGCTTCTGCCGGGTATAATTCCAAATTTTGATTTAGATGTTCTTTAAATTTTACGTCTACATCAGGAAAATTTTGTACCATTTTTTTTGCGTACAATTTATAGCGGTCTATAAAATCAGTTATGGTAATGGCGTCTTTATTTAATACCCAAATAGTTTCTTGGAGTGAGCCGATAATATTTCTGGCATTTTCAGAAATATTTTGTGCTGACTTTTGTATGTCGGGCTCTATAACTTTACGGTTAAGTTGTTCTACGCTGGCAATTAAAACGGTTGTATAAGCTCCAATATTATCATGAAGGTCTCTTGATATTCGTTCTCTTTCCAGTTGTACAGTTTGTAAAATTTCCATTTGACGTAATTTCTCTCTATGCGCTCTATTATTGTAAAAATTTACAATTTTAATTAATATAATTATAGCTGTTATTACCAATAAAATAATAAACCACCAACTCCGCCAAAATGGTGGTGTTATAATAACAGTAATGTATTTATATTGAGGTTTTTGACCCTGCTCATTTTCAGCAACGTATTCAAAAATATATTTTCCAGGCGGCAATACATATCGTGCATAGCCATAGCTCTCTGCATTAATCCATTTTTTATCTACCCCCTTCATTATATATTTATATTTATATGCATCCGCACTATCCAATCCTAAAGCAGTGAAATAAAATGATACAACATTTTGAGTGTAGGGAAGTGTCATCATCTGCATATTCCAAGGGGCGGTATCATTCTGCCAGTCAGCATCCATTACTTTGATATTTGTCATTATCATATTGGGTTGCTTGGAAAAACTTTTAGCACTTTCCGGATAAAAGCTGTTAACTCCATTTATACCTCCAAAATAAAGTTCGCCATCATCAGCTTTAGCAATACTGTTAGTATTAAACTCATTGCCTTGCAAACCTTCGGATGCATACATATTTGTTATCTTTCCAAATTTATCAATTTCTGATATACCCTTATTTGTTCCGCACCACAAATTGCGATTGTTATCTTCTGTTATGCTATAAATGGTATCATTACTCAGTCCATCTTTTTTTTGATAAACTTGGATTATAGCGCCTGTTTCATTATTTAATTTGTATAATCCTTTACCGGTGCCCATCCATATTTTATTCTCTTTATCTTCAAAAAAACATTTTATAATTACGTTATCTGGAATGTGAAAAATATTTTCATGTTCCCCGAAAATATTTTCTTTTTCTAATTTTCTTTTTGTAAAAAAAGAATATGCTCCTTTACGCCCCAACCATATTTGTTTTTTATGATCTATCAATGCACATAAATAATCTTTTTGATTAGGTATGCGTGTAAATACGATATTAGCTGTTGAGTAATTTATAACATAAAGTGATAAGTTGCAAAAGAGAACTGCGGTAGTATCTGTTAATGGTTGGACACTTATTAAACCTGTAACATCTTGCGGGAGAAATGATTTTGTAATTTTTTTATTCAGCTTTGTTAGTTGTAAATTTCTTGCATCTAGCAAATAAACTCCGGGATCTTCATTAGTAAATAACAAATATTTATAAGGCTTAATTTTTAAAATGTTGCCCGCCTGCTCCTGAAACTTTAGTTTAAAATGTTTAATAAGATGTTGCAAAGTGTCATAAACAAAAAAACCATTGAAAAGTGTGCTCGTAATAATGAGGTTCGATTTTTTATCAGGATAAATACTGCAATTAAAATTTGTTCGTAATTCTCCTGTACCATAATATTTAATTTCAAGATTATTGAAATCTACTTTTTTTAAGCCTTCTCCATCGGATAAAACCCATAAATGATTGAACCTGTCTGTAATGCACTTAGTAATATATCCGTGATTAATAAAAGAATTATTTTGCTGATTAACCATCCGGTATAAAATCTTTCCATCAGATGCATTTAAAATAAATAAATCATTATTCAACGTTAGTACGTAAAGATTGTTATGCAAATACGTTAATGTCCGGTTTCCCATATATTTTGAAGCGGAAACAGGATAATGCGTTAAAAATGTTGTAGCGCCGGTTATCATATTGCCTCTGTATATTGCCTGATCGGTTGTGATAATAATTTCAGTATTATTAATTGGTGTATAGGTGGTTATGGAAGATGCAGGATCAGGATAGTATATATGTTTTATCTGCTTTGTACTAAAATCTATTTGAACAATAGAATTATCGGCGGCATCAAAAAAAAGGGTATTGCCATTCCCTTTCTTATATCTGTACGAGGTTGGTTGCAGTTTTTCCGGAACAACCAGACTATCAATAATTTTTCCGGAAAATTTATTAATTGAAATAAATTTTTTTTGTAAATCTCTGCACCAAATATTATCTTCTATTTCCATTAAAGGCACTACAGAATTGTATAGGGAATTTAATTTTTTCTGCCTATCTGCACCTTTACCAGAAAAACTTAAAACTACCTGAAATTTATTGGTAGTAATATTATAAACACTTATTCCATCCTCATACCTTAACCAGAAATTTCCATTATTTAACTTAAAAAAAGAAATATGGTTAGTTTCAGGCAAACCCTGCTGAGCAAGAACTGTTACAAAAGAAGTACCATCAAAACGTTGCAGGCCTGAACCGCTGCTTACCCATAAAAAATCATTTCCATCTTCAACCATATCTAATATTAACTCGCTAAGCAGACCATCCTTTACATCGTAATTTTTGCCAATAAATTTTTTAGGAGATTGGGCGTTTAAAATACAATAAAAAAGAAGTACAAAGAAGAGAAAGCAAATGCACTTTTGCATAAGTAAAATGTATTTATACTTTTACTAGAAAAATAAACAATAAGTTTTTTTAAGCCTTAAAAGTATCTAAATAAATTATACAAATAAAAAAAAATACTGCAAATGATGTATTGGTGATTATAACTCTAATTATGACTTTTATTTCAATTATAGAAGTCAGCTTGATAAAAGATTATTGTTATAATAGTAAGGGTAGAAGTAATATAGTTGCACAGGATAGAGGAAATCTAATATCTCAAATCGGTTCTAATTTAA
Organism: Ferruginibacter sp.; assembly: GCA_043787295.1. GTDB lineage: Bacteria > Bacteroidota > Bacteroidia > Chitinophagales > Chitinophagaceae > Ferruginibacter. Next base: position 13,094 of record JAYVVD010000152.1, read on the forward strand.
GTACGTTAAAAGGGTTTGATTTAGTGGTAGATATTAATTAGAGGAAGTATTAACATTAATTCCAAGTTTCGGTAAAGAGGCATAAGTCATCAGATAAATGAAAATATATTCTTGTTAGTATTGCTTATCGAAACAATGTGATTTTATTACCTCTCAAAAACAATCAAAATGAAAAAAAATGTAGTTTTTTTTATAGTCCTATTATGTTTTAGGCATGCTCCTGCCCAAACCATAGGTTCAAATATAAGCCTCACTGCAGTGGATGGTAAAGTTTATACAGGAAATATTACTGATGTTGCTAACGGGAAATATAAAGTAAAGTATGATGGGTATGATTTTTCAGTATGGTTGAATAAAGATCAATTCTCTTTGATAAATAATAATCAGCTGCCAGAAAACAAAAATATTCAGGTCACAAATAATCAATTAATCAGGCAGAACAGTCATCAGGGAGCAGTAGGTAAATTATATTCTGGTTCCAGTTTTAACGGCAATGTTTATTATTATTTTATGCCTTCCGGACAGGTAGTTTTAGGATGCCCCAGAGGTGGATTGGAGAATTTTGATGCGAATAGCTATTGTTTATCAAGTCCTAATAGTTGTGGTACATATACAAAAACCGCAAGCATCTTAAATATAAGATGGACAAATGGTGGTACACGAACCGGCAAAATAAAAGCAAATGGCGATATAGATATTAATGGAAGTCTGATTGGAGAAATGCAAAAAGTACCAGTGAAATTGTCAGCAACTTATGATTTTGGTATGATAATGACCGGAGTTTCAGTAGCTGAAATCACTAAATTTAATTTGGACGGAACTTACTCAATTAATAAAGTAGGAGGAGTGGAACATGGAAAAAATGGGGCGGAATGGAATAATAACAATAATGGAAAATATAAAATTAATGGCTACACCATAACCATGATGGAAAATAACGGTAAAACAACTTTTCATACTATTTATACAATGGAAAAAGGAGCTGCTAATCCAGACTTTTTAGGATGGGATGGGAACTTTCTTTCTAAAACAAAATGAAGAAAAAAGCATGTGTTTTATTCATGAGCGGTAACTCAGTTTACTTTCGAAGTGCTGAATAGCGTAACAGAAATTTTTATTGAATTAAAAGTATTATGAATTTAAAATATCGTGCTATTCATTGCTGATTCTATTTTGTTAATTGGACTAAATCTTTTTAAAGAAAAAGGCTCACTTACATACGCAGTTTTTCTATTTCAATAATCGATAATTAAACTTTGCAAAAAAAGCCACTTATAGTAATTTTTATTTTATTCTCTCTGAGCCACAGCAGCGTGGTGGCACAGAACATAAGTCCATGGCTGTTTCAGGCTTATAAAGAATTGTATAACCGTAAACCTACTGCATGGGAAAAAAATTATGAGCTTTACAACGGCGGTATCTGGAGTACTTTTTCTGAAATAAAAGGTTATATACAACAATATCAGGAGTCAACGAAAAAATCCGGATTGTCACTGTCTTTAATAAATTTAAATAACGGTAAATCTGCAGTTTTTTTTAATCAGAATGGAAAACTTATAGCTGTTGATCTTATTGCAAACGATGCAGGAACTCTAATTGCATCTGGTGCAGTTAATATTGTAGCGGCCGGCATTGCTAATGTAATTACTTCTAACAATGCCAATTTGCCCGGAATAACAATTGGTAGTAAAAATTCTATACAATCAGCAGGCACCAAAATAATACCTATGGCCGGTAAAGTCATTTTAATCATAAATTAAAATCAAAATATTAAAGCACATTTATAATTAATAAAAAAACGGCATGAAAATTAAGAGTGATTTTAGAATACCGGTAAACTATTAAAAAATTGTATACTGTAAAAAACTTTATAAAACATTTGTCACTAAAATTTAATTTTTTTGTAATCACTCTTTTCTTTCTTATTTAGCAACTTAAGGCGACCTCTGAATTTTTCAGGACTATAAAAAATTCTATAGCATTAGCTCATTGCAGAGGTTAACTAATTGCTATCAATTACAAAAAAATGGGTCATCGAAAAAATTATAATGTGTGAATGTAGTTGAGGAATGGATATGTGCTTGCAGATATAATTGCGAAATTTCAAATAGCAGCACAAAACGTTTTTATCACTCCTAAATAAAAAAAATACTCCATAAACTAAAATCAAATGAAGAAAATTATTTTTATTATTATTTTATTATTTTCTGTTAAGGTTTTTGCACAAAAGGCAACCTTTATTGAAAATACCGTTAGTTATCAAGGAATAACTTACAAAATAGGTTCTGTTGTGCATCTTGGATATGGCAGCGGAACTAATAAAGATTTTGCTTTTATTAATTACGGTACTTCAGTAGGAGGTATAAATGTACCCGGTCTTTACAAAAAAGCAAAGGTTAACTGGAGCAAAGCTGATGTGGAAATTGACAAAATCGAGAAAAAATCCGGTGTTGTTTGGCTAAGATGTAAACCTATGAATAAGAACACATCTATTGGTTCAATATTAGGGGGTAAAATCTATATTACACTGGAAGGGGCAGTTGATAACAAAGAAATAATTGGTGTGGCTGAGGCAGGTGAAAGCCGCAACATTCCTCCGCCATCACAACATTCCAAAATCGAAGCATCAAATTTACCCCCGGTACCGAAAAATAAAAACGTGGATATTCAAACAAAATCTCAGGGGCAAATAAATAATATTCCTTCAAAAAATAATAATAATAAAATTGCAAATATTCCTCCCAAGAATCAAATTAAGCAAAATAAGCCTGTAACAATGCCTAATAATTTCTCAAATGGAAGTACAAATGGTAAGTTATATTTCCGCACTTTTTTTTGGACGGGCGCATACGGAA
>JAYVVD010000153.1:0-3175 GCA_043787295.1 Ferruginibacter sp.
ACCATGTGCCACTGTAATTGAGTCGTGAATATCCGTTTTTTTATAGGTGTCTTCAAGGCGTTTACTGTATGGTTTTAAATCTACAAATCCTAAAAAGTCTTTTGATTTTATATTTGCAAAAAGCTCCTCGTGTAATCCATCATCAAATATTATATCGAAGTATTCATTACTTCCTATTCTATGGTGATAATCGCATTTTGGACATACATAGTTATTTTCTTGCAGATCAGTAACGGTGCAGGTATATTTACACTCAGGGCATTTTTCCCATAGTCCTTCAGGTGCATCCTTTTTATCTTTGGTTGATGTTAGTATGCCTTTTTTTATTCTTTTAAACCAACTGCTTTTATGTATATTTCCTTCTTCCGTTTCACCTGAAAGTATAGCATCAAAATCTTCTTCTTTCTTCATTTAGTTTAATTTTACAGGATTTTTTCTCCAAAAAAACATTGATAAATCTATCAAACATGCTTAGTCGATTAAGCGTTCCTGTTTATGCAATTCAAATCATCAAAAGCAATTTCTAATCTTTTAATAAAACTCTCTTCTGCTTTTCTTAGCCAAACCCGGGGATCGTAATGTTTTTTGTTTGGAGAATCTGCACCATCAGGGTTTCCAAGTTGGCCTTGTAAATAAACCTCATTTTTTTTATAATTTTCTAAAATTCCATCCCAAAAAGCCCATTGTAAATCGGTATCTATATTCATTTTTATAGCTCCGTAACCTATAGCTTCCCGTATTTGATTTTGTGGAGAACCGCTGCCACCGTGAAATACAAAGTAAACAGGTTTAGGGCCAGTTTTAAATTCTCTTTCAATATAGTCCTGACTGTTTTTTAAAATTACCGGAGTAAGTTGAACGTTGCCTGATTTGTAAACTCCATGCACATTACCAAATGCCGCTGCAATAGTAAATAAATTTCCAACTTTACTTAGCTCTTTGTATGAATAAGCAACATGCTCAGGCTGCGTGTATAATTTGTCATTATCAACATCACTGTTATCAACTCCATCTTCCTCGCCTCCGGTAACACCCAATTCAATTTCTATACTCATACCAAGGGGAGCCATCCGCTTGTAGAATTCAACAGATGTAGCAATGTTTTCTTCAATAGGTTCCTCAGATAAATCCAGCATATGAGAACTAAAAAGTGGCTGTCCTTTTTCTTTGTAAAACTGCTCACCTGCATCAACCAATCCGCTTATCCAAGGCAGCCATTTTTTTGATGCATGATCCGTATGTAACACAACCGGCACGCCATAATATTTAGCAACATTATGAATGTGTAATGCCCCGGATATTCCACCTGCAATATTTGCCTGAAGATTATTATTTGGCATGCCTTTTCCTGCAATAAACTGGGCACCGCCGTTGGAAAATTGAATGATCACAGGAGAATTTACTTTTGCAGCTGCTTCCAGTGTTGCATTAATAGTATTGGTACCTATTGTATTTACTGCAGGCAACGCAAACTGGTTGTCTTTAGCGTCACTGTATAAAGCTTCTAAAGCTGCACCGTATAAAACGCCTGAACCATATTTACTCATAAACTGTTTTTTTACAAATGTATGAAAGTACATTGATTAAATTAATACGATGATCATACGTCAATTGCCTCAATTTCCGTCAGTAATTTATTGAAATATTGAGGCATGTATTTCATTCTGCTTCCATACCAGCTAAACATTTCTCCATCTGCCAAAAATATTTTAGCAGCCGGAAAATACGCCTGTATTTCATTAATGTGTTTTTCTTTAAAAGGATAAGGTTCTGTTGAAAGTAAAATCAATTGAGGATTGGCTGATACAACGTCCTGCAATGTAATTTGAGGATATCTTTCATAATGACTGAATACGTTTTGTAAGCCGATTTTATTCACCATATCATTTATAAAAGTTTCCCCACCAACAGTCATATATGGATCTTTCCAAATAAAATAAGCAGTCTTAATGTGTTGAGATAGTTTTTTAATTAAGTTAAAAACCGCTTGAATGGTTGTTACGAGTTTTACAGCTTCAGCACTTTTGCAAGTGATTTCCCCAATATTTAAAATCATCTTTATTGCATCTTCATAGTTACCAACATCCGTAAGATAAACGGGGAAAAGATCAGCTAAAATTTCTATCTGCTTCTGTGTGTTCTCTTCTTTATTGGCAATAATAAGATCTGGCTGTAAACTTTTTATTTTTTCTATGTTAAGGTTTTTTGTACCACCAATTTTTTCTTTTGTTTGAAACCATTTTGCCGGATGAACACAAAATTTAGTTATACCCACAGTTTCTTTGGAAAGATGTAGATCATACAAAAGTTCAGTAATGGAAGGGACGAGGGAAATAATTCTTTGTGGATTTGCCGAATTAGCTTGACGAAGAAACATACCTAAAAATACACCCTGATTTTTAATAAAAAAACTTCCATCATGCTTTGATTAAACTTAGCATGATGGAAGTAATATCTTGTACCAACGATACGTTCCCGGTTTTCACAGAAAGATTTTAAATCTGAATTTTAATTCAGTTAAATAATATTCCGGTTTCAGTGATTTGGTTTTTCGCTATTATCGCTGTGGTTAGCAGCATAAGCATTTTTTTTAGGATCTGTGTTTTCTATAGGTTTTAGATTCAATGGTTTTTTTGCTTTCCCCTGTCGTTGGCAGTTTAAGCAGGTATTGGTTTGATCTTTTCAATTTGCTATGATCGCTTTTTACAGCATAAGCAGGATAATTGGATAACTGGTTTTGCTATCATCGCCTTTTACAGCATAAGCAAGGACATTGGTTTTTTTGATTTTTTTAATTTGCTATCATTGCTTTTTACAGCATAAGCAGGATAATTGGATGCTTGGTTTTGCTATTATCGCTTTTTACAGCATAAGCAAGGACATTGGTTTTAGTTTTCATAGGAATAAGATCATCAAATTATGTTTTACGTGATCAAATGATTTCGCATTCTTAATTTTTTCAGAGGTATTCAAAGATCTTAAAACAGAAGTTGATTGATACTGAATTTTAAAGTTTTTCTATTTTTTTTAAAGGATATTAGAAGAACTTAATGGCTTTTTCATGATTTTTGGACTACGATTGATAACTTATCTTTATCAACCAACTTCTTACACAAAGATGAACAGTTTTATAAGTGTATACAAGAGCAAATCTTCTCTTTTATTAAAATGAAGT
>JAYVVD010000154.1:0-9981 GCA_043787295.1 Ferruginibacter sp.
ACAAAGAAATAATTCGTTAATTAAAGATGCTTTTGATATTAAACTCGATTATGGCAAGCTTAAGGTTACCCTGCGCTCAAGTCTTCTTGTAAATAATCCAACACCCAGATATATAATTAATGGTACAGAAGGTTCATTTGTGAAATATGGATTAGATGTACAAGGAGATCAACTAGAAACCGGTATGAAACCTACAGAAACGATTTTTGGAATTGAACCTTTAGAGCAACAGGGAAAATTATACATTAATAAAGGAAGTAACACAGTTATTAAAAAAGTATTAACTGAAAAAGGAAACTGGGCTTTGCTTTTTCAAAATTTATATGATGCTATAGTAAATGCACATGATCTTTTAATAAAACCCGAAGATGTATTAGAACAGATAAAAATAATAGAGACTGTTACCATTAAATAGTAAATTCCATTTTTTTTTGTAAATTCAATTTATTGATTAAAGTTTATAATAATGATAAGAAAGTATTTTCCCACGTTTTTAATAATAACTCTTTTATTTGTATCGTGTACTTCAAACAATCCAAATTATAACAATAACCAACCTGTATATTTAGCCCCCGGTGTTGGTTTAGGTTCAATAATAGCGGTAGTAATTTCCTGGTCCAGAAATAAATCTATATTATGGGCAATTATACACGGTATTTTAGGTTGGTTATATGTTATCTATACTTTAATAGTTGGCAAAAAATAACTTGACAGCTTCAGTAAATATTTTATAAATAAAAAAACTGGCGGTCACCACAACCGACAGCTCAATTTTAATATGCCTTACCCTGAAACTACTTTACAATTTTTTGACTCCCTACCACTTTACCATTAACTTCCACCGTCGCTAAATAAGTACCGCTTGGTAGATTACTTAATCCATCAACCTGAATGTTATTATAACCTTTACTTACGTTGACTTTTTTGTTCATTATTGATTGACCTGACATGTTTACTATGCGAACATCAGCAGTAGTGGTTTCAATGCCTGTAAATCTTACAGTCAAACGCTCTGTAAATGGATTTGGAGAAACCTGAATATCTAATTTACTTATTGATTTAATACGAAGAACTAATATTGTACTGTAAGAAAATTTGCCGTCATTATCATACTGCTTTAAGCGATAGTATATAACTTCTTTATCTTCTAATAACGCGGAGTTATCTTTAAAAGCGTATTCTTTTTTTGTGCCATTTTCAAAACCGTCCATTGCAATTCCAACACTTGAAAAATTGTTTCCCGTAAAAGAACGCTCAATTTCAAAATATTTATTGTTGATTTCCTGTGCTGTAACCCAATTTAAAACTACATTTTTGTTAACTGCGTTCCCAGTAAAAGAAAGATACTTAACAGGCAATGGCGCCGACGCTACATAATTAAATCCTTTAAAATAAATACCTTTTTGTCTTGTTACCGCATAACTATTTCCATTATTTGCACCTGCTTTATATATGAAACTATTTACTTGGGAATTTTTAACAGAGAACATAACCTGCTTTGCAGATGTATCAACCCCGGGGTATTCAATACCACCAATATTTGTTGCTGTAAATTGTGATCCATTTTGTACCACACTAATTTGTAATGAATTTGTAAGGTAAGAAACAGTTCCACCTGTACCTAAATTAAGAACATCTACTTCATGTAAAGAAGCATTTCCATCAATATCCATTGCAGTAACAGAAAGGGTGTCTAATGTTTTAGGGCCACCATTACCGTTAGATTTGAAAAATTCAATTTTAAATTCTACTAAGCCATTACTGTTAGCAGGTATTGTAATTGCCGGAGAAAAAGCTTCAGGCTTAGTAAGAGTATTATCATCTAAAATAGATACTGAAGCACCACCTGTTGCACTTACAATGGTAACAATTGCATTCACATTGTTGGCAACATTTAAAAATTGATATTTTGCTCCTACATTATATCCAGTTCCACTAATTAAAGTTGGCGTAGAAAGGAAAGAGATATTATAATTGTTATCGCCCGATTGCTGTTGAGCTTGTGTGTTAAAAGAAATAATAAGAATGAATGCTAAAAGTGCAAAATTCTTTACAGGGGTAAAATTTTTATTCATTTTTTTTGTGGTTTCCCTCAGTTTGCTTCGGGGCGAAAAGAAATCGAATTAAAAAATTCTCAGACTGTTCAGGTTAAATAAGCTTTCAGAAAAAAACAATAACAAGAGGCATATGTCATTAATAATTTCTTAACACAAAAATAGTAGTTTTTCGTAAATCGCCAAATTTATTTACCGTAAAATTACTGTATTTAAAAGGATTTTAACGCAAACTATTGTAAATTATACAGTTATGAGACAAAAAAAGTAGTATGATTTCTACAAAAAAGAATTGCAAAAACTTATTTTTACTATCGTAATTGCAGAAATTTTACTTTTTGGCTTAAAATTATACTTAGTAAATACACATTCGTACGTTTTTATCGTACTAAATTTGCCCCAACTGAATAAATGATGAGTAAATTACCATTGGCAGAGCGTTTACGACCACAGACTATAAATGAATTAATAGGTCAAAATCACCTAACAGAAAGCGGAAGTTTTCTTAATACTGCATTGGAAAACGGTAAGGTTCCTTCAATGATATTTTGGGGTCCCCCCGGAGTAGGTAAAACTACTATCGCATTTATTATTGCAGCAACTTTAAAACAGCCTTTCTTTTTGCTGAGCGCAATTTCGGCCGGCGTAAAAGATATCAGGGATGCAATAGACGCAGCACAAAAAAGCAATGGTGCCATATTGTTTATTGATGAAATTCATAGATTTAATAAAGGACAGCAAGATGCCTTATTAGGCGCAGTAGAAAAAGGTATTATAACTTTAATTGGTGCAACCACTGAAAATCCTTCGTTTGAAGTGAACAGCGCTTTGCTGAGCCGCTGCCAGGTGTATGTTTTAAAAGCATTAAAGGAAAATGATTTGATACAGCTGTTGCAACATGCTTTAAAAAGGGATGATGAATTAAAAAATAAAAAAATAATTCTTCAGGAAACAGAGGCATTAATAAATATTTCCGGCGGGGATGCCAGAAAGTTATTGAATCTGCTTGAGCTTGTAACGGATGCTGCGGTAAATAATATGGAACTAAACATTACAAATGAACTTGTAATGAAAACTGCACAACAGCGAACAGTTTTGTATGATAAAAATGGAGAACAGCATTACGACATTATTTCTGCCTTTATAAAAAGTATGAGGGGTAGCGATCCAAATGGGGCTGTTTATTGGCTGGCACGCATGATTGAAGCCGGTGAAAACGTAAAATTTATAGCCCGAAGAATGATTATTTTTGCAAGTGAAGATATTGGTAACGCCAATGCCAATGCATTGCTGTTGGCAACAAATACTTTTGAAGCAGTAAATATGATTGGTTATCCTGAAAGCAAAATAATACTATCTCAGTGCGCAGTGTATTTGGCCACATCTGTAAAAAGTAATGCATCTTATATGGCTATCAACGAGGCTATGTCAATGGTAAAACAACATGGAGATTTACCTGTGCCACTTCATTTACGAAATGCTCCCACCAAATTAATGAAGTCCATGAATTATGGAAAAGACTATAAATACGCACATAGTTTTGATGATAATTTTGTCAATTTAGAATTTCTTCCTGATAAAATTGCAAATACAAAATTTTATGAACCAGGTAACAATGCAAGAGAAGAAGAAATAAGAAAATTTTTAAAAGTTAGATGGAAAGAAAAATATGATTATTGAAAATAGAATCGCTTGGGGCTTTCAATATCAGGTATTTAATCATCTTTTGTCTGTTGCCCTCCTACAATCTTTTTGCTCGCCAAAAAGCGATGCAAAAAGGATTTCCATCTAAGCAACGCAGCCTTTCATCAGAAAATCTTTTTTCAACTTTTATTATGCAATAGCAGCCTCAACAGAATTTTATAAATTTTTAAAATACCTAAGATAATGGTGCCGCAAAAAGATATACAAACCCGTGCCGATATAGAAAAGTTTATACTATTATTTTACAAGGCAGTATTTCAAGACCCAACAATAGGGCTAATTTTTACAAAAATATTTCCATTAAATATGGAGCACCACATTCCCCTCATTACCGATTTTTGGGAAACCATAATATTAGATAACCCAGTTTATAAAAAAAATGCCATGCAGGTACACTACGATATAAATAAAAAATATCCGCTGCAAAAAAAGCATTTTGATGCCTGGCTTTACTTATTTAATACAACAATAGATAATTTATTTTCAGGAGAAAAAACATTGCTTGCAAAAAAAAGAGCCTCAGGCATTGCCCAATTAATGCAGTTAAAAATGAATGAAATAAATTTACAAAATGGATGATATTATATGGAATTGTAAAAAGTTTACAGAACTAAGCCTAACTGAATTGTATGAGATAATGAAATTACGCAGCGAAGTTTTTGTTGTAGAACAAAACTGTGTTTATCTGGATGCAGATGATAAAGATGAGAAATGTCATCATTATTATGCAATAGAGAAAGGAAGCATTGCAGCCTATGCAAGATTGTTACCGCCAAACGTTTCTTTTAAAGAAGCGAGTATTGGCCGGGTTCTAACTGCTCCATCACAAAGACGAAAAGGTTTAGGTATAATGCTCATGCAAAAATGCATAGCAAAAACATTGGATTTGTATGACACAACAGTAATCAAAATTGGTGGTCAACTTTATTTAAAATCTTTTTACGAAGGGTTGCAGTTTAAACAATGCAGCGATGTGTATGATGAAGATGGAATACCTCACGTTGAAATGATTTTAAGAAAGTGAGGTAAAATATTAAATACACAATAATTTCATTATTTCGCCGTTAAAGGTTTGAGAATTTGCAAAAGCATACAACTGAAGCCAATAATGTACAAAAAGGCACTACATTCTTGTGATAGCCTTACCTCTGAAACCTACAGAATTTATTTCGTTGACATGCATTGCTTTTTTCTCATTTTTTGATTAAAAATTATTATAATTACGAGTGATAGTTTACCACTATCCCACGTAATTTTTTTTACAACTTCCCCGAAGCAATTCTAAACTCTTCTTTCAAATAAATTGCTGTAAAACTTTCTTTTACATCCAGCATTCCTTTTGGTTCACCCTCATACAATATCTGCCCTCCTGCATTTCCACCTTCAGGCCCAATATCAATAATATAATCCGCAATTTTTATCATATCCAGATTATGTTCAATCACCATTACTGTATTTCCCCTGTCAACCAATTTATTAAGTACATCCAGTAAATGCTGTATATCTTCAAAATGCAAACCAGTTGTAGGTTCATCTAAAATATAAAATGTTTTACCCGTATCTCTCTTACCAAGTTCGGTTGCAAGTTTTACACGTTGAGCTTCGCCACCACTGAGAGTTACAGAACTTTGCCCAAGTGTAATATATCCAAGCCCCACTTCTTCCAACACTTTTATTTTTCTATAAATCCAAGGCACCGCATTAAAAAACTGCACTGCTTCTTCCACAGTCATATCCAGTACATCGCTAATAGATTTTCCTTTGTAGCGAATCTCCAGTGTTTCTCTGTTGTATCTTTTACCATTGCACTTTTCGCAATGCACATATACGTCAGGCAAAAAATTCATTTCTATAGTTCGCATGCCGCCACCTTCGCATACTTCGCATCTGCCGCTTTTTACATTAAACGAAAAACGACCTGCAGTATAGCCTCTTATTTTTGCTTCAGGTATGGCAGCAAAAAGTGTTCGTATATCTGTAAAAAATCCACAGTAAGTGGATGGGTTACTTCTCGGAGTTCTGCCAATAGGGCTTTGATCAATTTCAATAACTTTATCAATATTTTCTAGCCCTTTAATGCTTTTATATGGCATTGCTTCCCCTTTGCTGTTATAGCAAAATTTTGCAAGCAATGGATACAACGTTTCATTTACCAAAGTTGATTTTCCACTGCCACTTACACCCGTTACCAGAATCATTTTACCCAATGGTAATTTAATAGAAACGTTTTTTAAATTATTTCCTGTTGCACCTTTTAGTTCGATAAACTTACCATTCCCCTTTCTTGTTTCTGCGGGTATTGCAATTGTTTTTTCGCCTTTTAAATATTTGGCAGTTTCCGAATTTGATGCCAATACTTCTGCGGGTGTACCCGCTGCAACAATTCGCCCACCGTGCGTTCCGGCCTTAGGTCCAATATCAATTAAATGATCTGCAGCCATCATAATATCTTTATCATGTTCTACAACGAGTACACTGTTTCCAATATCTCGGAGGTTTTGCAAAGCTTTTATGAGTCGCATATTATCCCGCTGGTGTAAGCCTATACTCGGCTCATCCAATACATAAGTAATTCCCTGTAACTGAGACCCTATCTGCGTTGCAAGCCTGATGCGCTGGTATTCACCACCACTTAAACTTTTTGATGGTCGATACAATGTTAAATAAGTAAGCCCAACATTCAGCAAAAATTCTAACCGTTCTCTTATCTCTTTCAATAAATCTTTAGCAATAATATTTTGCTTTGTGCTCAATCTTTTCTCTACTCCTGCAAACCAATTATGCAAAATATCTAGATCCATTGCACTTAATTCCGCAATGTTTTTTTCATCAAATTTAAACCAAAGGCTTTCTTTGCGTAACCTTGTGCCACCACAAGTTGAACAGGGGGCAAGCTGCATAAACTTTTCTACCCAAGTTCTTAGGCTCTCATTGCTGTTTGGAGATGCGAACCATCTTTTAAGCATGGGAATAATACCCTCGTAACTGCCGGTATAATTTAATGGAATTGTTTCATCATCTACATCAACATCTAAATCAGCATTTATATTTTGATCGCCATACAACAGTAAATCCAATTGCGCCGCAGCCAAATCTTTTAAGGGCTTACCTAAATTTATTTTATATTTTTTTGAAAAATCTATCACTTGTCTATACACGCTTGCGTCCCTTTCTTCACCCAAAGGCACTATGCCACCCTCTTTCACCGTTTTAGTTTTATCTGGCACCACTTCATCAATATTTATGCTGTACACATTTCCCAACCCTTTGCAATGTGGGCATGCACCATAAGGAGAGTTAAAAGAAAATGCATTGGGTGATGGTTCTTCATAACTGATGCCTGTATCAACACACATTAATTGTTTGCTGTACATAGTAACCGACGAAGAGGAAATCTCAGTTATTTCGTCTTCTAAAATAGTTTTTCTCTCTTCAACTTTTGTAGGCTTTTTTTTATTTGCAGGTTTTATGTTATTCTCTAAAACGTTTGTGCCTGCTTGAATTACGAACATTAAATCTTTGCCTATCTGCAAACTTTTCTGTACACTTTGGCTAAGTCTAAACTTCATATCAGGAGTAACCTGCAGTCTGTCAACAACCACTTCTATGTTGTGAATTTTATACCTGTCGAGTTGCATCCGGGGTACTAAATCCATTATCACATTATCGACCCTTACTTTTAAAAACCCTTTCTTCCGAATATCTTCAAAAAGTTCTCTGTAATGCCCCTTCCGTCCACGAACCAGGGGCGCAAGCAAACTTATTTTTTGGTTATCAAATTTTTTATAAATAGAATTAACAATTTCCTCCTCAGAAAATTTTACCATTTTTTTGCCGGTGTTGTAACTGTAAGCCTCGCCTACCCTTGCGAACAACAAACGTAAAAAATCATAAATTTCAGTTATCGTTCCAACAGTACTTCTTGGATTTTTATTTGTTGTTTTTTGTTCAATTGAAATAACCGGAGAGAGCCCTGTAATTTTATCTACATCCGGTCTTTCCATGTCTCCAACAAACTGCCTTGCATAAGCAGAAAAACTTTCCATGTACCTTCTTTGTCCTTCGTTGTAAATAGTATCAAAGGCCAGCGAAGATTTTCCACTTCCACTTACACCGGTAAAAACAACAAGCTTATTTTTTGGTATTTTAATATCAAGGTTTTTGAGATTATGCTCTCTGGCGCCAAACACTTCTATGAAATCATCTGATACGCTCGCCGGAGCATTTTTTACTTTTGTAGTGGCCATAATTTATCTCGTTATTACAAATATACAACCTAAAATAGTGTAGGTTTTTGGTTGAAATGTTTATTCCGTAAATAAAAAATCGAATTACCTTATTCCCATATTCTAAAGTTATATATCTTTTCAAATTGGCTCACTTGTTGTTTAAATATTAGATCTATTAACAACTAAAAAAATATTATGAAACGTTCATTAAATTTTTACACCACAAAACTTTTGTTATTTGCTGTATCCCTTGTAAGTTCTGTTATTGTTTTTGCTCAGGACAGCACCGTTGCAACATCAACAACATCTACATCTGCAACTACCACAGAAAAAACATGGTATATGGAGCCGTGGGCTTGGGTTTTAGGAGGCGTAATATTACTTGTAATTATTTTATTAGCTACCAGAAGTTCTAGTAATACAACATCTGCAGATAAAGTAACTGTCACTAAAACTGTTTCCAGAGATAGCGAAACTCTTTAATTATTAATCGGATTTGCTTTAATTTAATTTTTATAAGTAAAACGTTTTTGTGATGTGTTGAGTACAATTTTCCACATAATATAATTGCAGACATGGTATAGTAATTGTCTCTTTTATTATAAACAAATATTAAAATAAAAACAAAAACATATGACAACGAACGACAATTTAGTAGAAGTTTTAAATGATCTTGTACAGATTAATAATGACAGAATAGAAGGCTATGAAAAAGCTGCAGAAGAAGCTAAGGATATAGATGTTGATTTAAAAACAATATTTATAAAAATGGCGGAAGAAAGTATAAAGTACAAAACGGAACTTGTAAATGAAATAAATAAGTTGGGGGGTAATCCTGTTACAGGAACTACCGGACTTGGAAAAATTTACAGAGTTTGGATGGATGTTAAAGCAACATTCACTGGTCATAACCGTCAAACAGTTTTAGAAAATTGCGAATTTGGGGAAGATGCAGCACAAAAGGCTTACAGAGATGCTTTAGCTTCTGATGCTGAAATGAATGCTGACACTCGTCAACTTATTACATCCCAGCAATCATCATTAAAAACCTCTCACGACATTATAAAAAAATACCGTGACATGCATAAAGCAGTAAATGCTTAGTTGTAGTTTTAGGTAAGAAAAATGCTGCTTCAATTGAAGCAGCATTTTTTGTTTATAGCTTTACAAATTCCGTCTTATTTTCTTCCCATCATTTTACCCATTGGCATTTTGTTCATCATTTTCATCATACTCTTCATTTGCTCAAACTGTTTTAAAAAAGCATTTAGTTCTGCAATATCTTTTCCGCTACCCTTAGCTATTCTTGTTTTACGGCTGGGGTTAATTAAATCTGGGTTTCTTCTTTCTAACACTGTCATTGAGTTTATCATTGCTTCTATTCCTTTAAAAGCATCATCATTTATATCACCATCTTTTATTTGTTTCCCCACACCCGGTATCATACCCATCAGGTCTTTTATATTCCCCATTTTTTTAATTTGGGCAAGTTGTGTTTTAAAATCCTCAAAATCAAATTGATTTTTGCGGATTCGTTTTTCCAGCTTGGCAGCTTCTACTTCATCAAACTGTTCCTGCGCTTTTTCTACAAGGCTCACAATATCTCCCATTCCCAAAATACGTTGCGCCATACGCTCGGGGTAAAACACATCCAACGTATCCATTTTTTCGCCACTGCTCATAAACTTTATAGGCTTATTTACAGTGTATTGAATACTCAATGCAGCACCACCTCTTGTATCTCCATCTAATTTTGTAAGTACAACACCACTAAAATCCAATCGTTCATTAAATGCAGCTGCTGTATTAACCGCATCCTGTCCAGTCATACTATCTACAACAAATAAAATTTCCTGCGGGTTTACAGCGGCTTTTACGTTGGCTACTTCAGTC
This sequence comes from Ferruginibacter sp., assembly GCA_043787295.1. GTDB lineage: Bacteria > Bacteroidota > Bacteroidia > Chitinophagales > Chitinophagaceae > Ferruginibacter. The sequence goes on from JAYVVD010000154.1 coordinate 9,881, forward strand.
ATCATTACTTCATCTACTGCAAGGCGACCGGCAGTATCAATAATAATTACATTTTTATTTTTTGCACGGGCTTCTTTAATGGCATTTTGCACAATCGAAAC
>JAYVVD010000155.1:0-2605 GCA_043787295.1 Ferruginibacter sp.
GCGTGGTATAAATGATGATGGTTTACCCAAAATACTGCAATGAAAAAAAAACTGAAAATAAAACCAAGTAAATAGGGTGCAATTCTTAAAAGCTCATAAAAGTTATGCATCAGATCTAGATCGCTGCTAAATTTCGGAACTTTAAATTGAAAAGCAAGCAGTGTAAGTACAATGGCAAATACGCCATCGCTAAAATTTTCGAGCCTTGTAGTGGTTATAAAAAATGTTTTAGAAGCCATTATTTTTTCCGAATATTTTTTGAAATTTATCTTTATTAAAGCCATTTAAAATTGTGCCAGCTATTTCAATAACAGGCCGTTTTATTAAATTGGTATTGACTTGCATTAGTTTAAGGGCATCCATTTTAATTGAGGCATGCTGTTTTTCATCAGCCGTTAAATTTTTATAAGCAATACTTTTTTTATTTAAAACTTTTTCCAGAGATGAACTCTTTAGCCACGCTTTTAATTTTTTTATAGTTATACCTTCTTTTTTAAAATTATGAAACTCAAATGCTACATTATTTTCTTTCAACCAAGCCATTGCTTTCTTTACCGTATCACAATTGGGTATACCATAAACCTTTATCATGCTTTTAAAGTATTTTAGGTTTATTTTGAAAAATCTTTTCAATTTTATCTGTTACCTCGGGCGTAATTAAAGGCAATACATTCAGGGCTAAAAGATTTTCGGTAAGCTGTTGTTTTTTTGTAGCGCCCAAAATAGCGGTGGTTACATTAGGGTTTTTTATGCACCATGCAATACTCAATGCTGCTATGCTCACATTCATTTTAGTGGCAAGATCTCCTAATTTTTTTACCTTTTTTATTTTTTCATCCTGTATAACTTTTGCTTTAATGCCACTCATATCTGCCAATGCAAAGCGGCTGTTTTTTGGAATGCCATTATTGTATTTTCCTGTAAGTAAGCCTGAACTTAAAGGACTCCAAATGGTTGTACCTAATCCTACGTTTTTATAAATTTCTGCATAGTCAGCTTCCACTTTATCTCTTTCAAATAAATTGTATTGTGGTTGTTCCATAGTGGGGGCAATTAAACCATACTTTTCTGCAATTCTATGTGCCTCCATAATTTCTACACCTGTCCATTCACTTGTGCCCCAATATAATATTTTTCCTTGCTGTATAAGTGTGTTCATTGTCCGTACCGTTTCTTCCATTGGTGTATTTTTATCTGCCCTGTGGCAATAAAAAAGATCCAGATAATCTACCTGCATACGCTGCAAAGATTCGTTACAGGCTTCAGTTAAATGCTTACGGCTATTACCCGTTTGGTTGGGTTTATTTTCAGCGCCATGCCAGCCAAAATATGCCTTAGATGATAATACAAAAGAAGTGCGATCCCATTTCTTTTTCTTTAAAATACGGCCCATCATTTTTTCACTTTCGCCCAAAGCATAAGCTTCTGCATTATCAAAAAAATTGATGCCACTATCGTAAGCCAGCCCCATTAATTCATCAGCAGTTTTATCATTTATTTGTTTGCTAAAACTTACCCAGCTGCCAAAAGAAAGAACACTTAATTGAAGACCTGAACGGCCAAGGCTACGATATTCCATAATAAGATTTTTAAAAGTAATTTGTAAAATATAGATTTTAAAGTATAGAAAGTAAACTGTAAGATATTTACTTCTATACAGTTATTATGTAGTGAAGTCTTTTTCAAGGATAGATAGTTCTCTTATTGCGGAAAACCATCTCCTTTTGAATTAATAATTCCGTTGGGATGCAGCATATGGTAATTTTTAAATCCCTGATCAGCTTCCATACCGCTTCCGTTCATGTATTGCCCATCTTTTTGGCGAATTCGTACTTTTTTGTTTGTATAAAATTCAACACCTTTCCGGTTTCTGTCCCAATATAAATCATCGCAATAAATGGTATCGCCCTTTAACAGATTTATTATTTTTACACTGTCTCTTAAATAAATTAGGCTTTCACCGTCTTTATATTTACCATATAAAGCTGTGAGTTTACTCTCTTTCACCTGATCTACATTGTAAAATTCTGCATATAGGGTTTTAGGAAATTCATAATAGGTGGTAGAATCTTCCACATGCAACATAAGCGGAGCTGTAAGTATGGCTTTTGCTTTGCCACTGACGGTATAATTTATTTTTATAAAAGTCGCTTCTTCGGTACTGCCTGTTTTTTTAGTAAGATTGTTAACCTCATTTACATCATTCTCGCAGGAGCATAAAAAAAAGCAGCCGGTAAAAAGGGCTGCTAAAATATTTTTATGGGTTTTATAATTTTTCATTTTATAAAAATCTGCAAACAATTAATTGTACTTGCTCTTTTGGAACCAGCTTGCACTCATTGATATTCCAAAATTAAACCTAATAATTCCTTCTCTTAAACTCTGGTTTTGTTTGTTGCCATGCTGCCCAAATTCTAAGCCTGTGTTTAATGTAACAAATTCTCCTAAACGCAATCTTTGAAAAGAAGTTAAAGGCAAACTTGCACCCAAGGTAAGCCCATAATCAGGTCTGTTGGCATTGTTTAGTTTTACATAGTCATTCCCAAAATACAAGCCTGCACGGTATTTTACAAACTTCCAGTATTTTGTAGATAAGGTAGAAGGA
>JAYVVD010000156.1:0-3968 GCA_043787295.1 Ferruginibacter sp.
ATTGGTAATCCATTAGCAGGACCTTATAATGTAATCGGGACAAGATATAATTATAATAATGGTGCCCCAAGCTATAGCGGTCCTACAAATGCGACAACACCGAATATTCCAACTAGCTATACAGGTACAACTAATCTTAACGGTGTCAAGGTGGCCTCGCCAATTGATTCTAAGACTGTTACGATGAGTTTTTCAAACTTAGGTTTTGGCAGCGGATTTGAGTTTGGTTATTTAATAACAGGCAGTGCAAACTTTGCCACCATAACCGTTGATTACAATACGGCATTTAAGAATGGAAACACACTTAAAGGCTCTTATTTGATGAGTTATACACCCCCTTCCCCTACTCAAAAAGCAGCATTCCGTGTAGTAACGCATTATAATAATAATGCAACCGGTACTGGAAATGACAGGATTATTGATGAATCTTTTGTTCATCAATAATGGAATAAATATAATTTTAAAAAGGCCGTCTCATATCGAGGCGGCTTCTTTTTTTATTTTTTCCACACAGGTTTTTGATTTACGGGTATAATTTATCAAAGCAATCAAACTTAAAAATTGAATTTATGAAAAAAGTAGTTTTGTGTATTTGTTTAATATGTTTGGGAATTATAGGTTTTACGCAACAACCTAATCCTCTGTTAATTCAAAGTGATGCAAAATTGCTTGGCACAAGAGCAAACGGATATGCATCAATTCAAACATATAATCAAGGTACAAAGGGTTTTCAGTTTTTTCCTGTTACCTGGTCTGCGGGTGAGTTGCAAACTACCGATAATTTACTGTATAACTCGGGGTATTTATTTTCGATTGATAAAATTCACCAACAACTATTTATTATTGAAACGGCTACTTCCAAAATAATGAATATTGATAAAAATCAAATAAAAAAATTTAGGATAAATACAGATAATAAAGATCATAACTTTAAAATTGCAGATACTTATCTTAATTCTCACGAAAAAAATTTTTGTGAAATCCTTGTTGATAACCCTTCTAAATATTCATTGATAAAAATTATAACAACTAAATTTATCCGCGCAGATAATGCTGATTTTGCAAAAATGAAAGAAGGAGAATTTAGCGATGAATTTATTGACAATGCCTCCTATTACGTTATAAAGCCCAGCCTTGCTGCAAAAAAAATAACATTCAAAGAAAACAGTATTGAAAAAGCATTTTTAGAAAAAAATATAGCAGCAGATTATTTAACTAAAAACGAATTTGCTAAGAAAGATGAGTATTTCTTAATTAACATTGTAAACAATGTAAATGAAAACCTGAAATAAGATTGTCGGTTTTATAATATACTTAATATGGAAAACACTCCCAACCAAATCAACATTGAAATCTCTGAAGAAACTTCGGAAGGTACTTATATAAATCTTGCAATAATAACACATAGCCATGCGGAGTTTGTATTTGACTTTGTAAACGTAATGCCGGGGGCACCTAAGAGCAAGGTTAAAAGCAGGATTATTATGACGCCGTTTCATGCCAAACGTTTTATGAAAGCAATAGTAGAGAATGTACAAAAATTTGAGGTTGTCAATGGAACAGTACAGGATTTAGAAGCGATTGAAGTGCCTTTTAATTTTGGTGGCCCTGCGGGTCAAGCCTAAAATGATTATTTGCATTATAATATCTGCTTAATAAAAGTTAGATCCCAAAAAAGAGCCTTTTCCTAAAACCTATAAGGTTTTAAAAACAAAGAGTGCTTTTCCTAAAACCTGTAAGGTTTTTAAAGCAAAGAGTGCTTTTTCTAAAACCTATAAGGTTTTTAAAACAAAGAATGCTTTTCCTAAAACCTTATAGGTTATGTTTTTAACCTTCTAAAATCTGGAAGGTTTATTGTTTATAAAAGCCCTTCATCCGCAAAACTATAATGCCCTTCATCACTTACAATAATGTGATCAAGTATTTTAATATCAAAATAGGAAGCAGCCTGTTTTATTTTATTAGTAAGTTCCTGATCGGCCCGGCTGGGATTAAGGTTACCCGATGGATGATTGTGGCTTAAAACCAGACTCGTAGCGCCTTCATCAAGCGCCTGTTTAAGAATAATGCGGGGATCTGCTACCGTACCCGTTATACCACCTTTACTTATTATTTTAAAATTCTTTATTTTATTTGCCTGGTTTAAAAATAGTACTGCAAAAACTTCATTGCTATTATCTTTTAAAATGCTCCTTAGGTAATTCGCAATTTCTTTACTGCTACTCACTTTAGTTCGTTGCAACACATTGCCACTACTTCTCCTTCTGCCGAGTTCTAATGCTGCGGTTATGGCTATAGCTTTTGCAATACCAATACCTTTTATTTTTTGAAAGTCTTTAATGGATAGCTTACCCAATTCATCAAGGTTATCAGATCCTAATTTTAAAATATCTTTTGCAAGTTCTACAGCTGATTTTTCTTTATTGCCATTATTTATTATTATGGCAAGTAACTCTGCATTGCTTAAAACTTCAACTCCATGGCGTGCCATTTTTTCTCGTGGGCGATCATCTTCCGCCCAATTTTTTATAGAAGTTTTGATGTTTTCTGAATTTTCCATACCTGTAAGCAATTATTGATGCAAACTAAATGTATTTTCGCACAAAATTAACCTACTCACATACTAACCCATGCAGTCCAACGTAAAAATATTTTCAGGAACAGGCTCTCAATATCTTGCAGAAAAAATTGCCAAAAAGTTTGGTGAGCCACTGGGAAAAGTAAATGTTCAACGTTTTAGTGATGGAGAAATTGGAGTTGAATTTCAAGAAAGTATCAGGGGAAGATCAGTTTTCTTAATACAAAGTACTTATGCACCTTCTGATAATTTGATGGAATTGTTGTTAATGATTGATGCTGCCAAAAGAGCTTCTGCTTATAAAGTAATTGCAGTTATGCCTTATTACGGGTTTGCCAGACAAGACAGAAAAGATAGACCAAGAGTTGCAATAGGCTCGAAACTTGTTGCAAATATGCTAACTGCTGCAGGTGCAGACAGGGTTGTTACCATGGATTTACATGCACCGCAAATACAGGGTTATTTTGATATACCAGTGGATCATTTAGATTCTTCAGCTATTTTTATCCCATACATAGAAAATTTAAATCTAAAAAACTTAACGTTTGCTGCACCAGATGTAGGAAGTGCGAATAGAATAAGAGAAATATCGACCTATTTTGAATGTGAAATGGTAATTTGTGATAAGCATAGAAAGCGGGCCAACGAAATTGCCAGTATGGTGGTTATTGGAGATGTAACAGACAGGGATATTGTTTTAATTGATGATATTTGTGATACCGGTGGTACACTTGCAAAGAGTGCAGGTTTAATGAAAGAAAAAGGTGCAAGAAGCGTGAGAGCTTTATGTACACACCCGGTGTTAAGCGGCAATGCATATGAAAATATACAGAACAGCGCACTCGAAGAACTTGTTGTTTGCGATACCATTCCTGTACGTGGAATTTGCGATAAAATAAAGATACTTTCGGTAGATGAACTTTTTGCAGTTGCCTTAAGAAATGCTTATGAAAATAAAAGTATCAACAGTTTATTTATTAGGGGAAGACTTAAAGAAAAAAAAATATGAATGAATAATAATCAACATATATCTTTTTACAGTGAAAAATGGAAGAATGTAAATTTCCCTTTTGAGCACAGTAATGATTATAGGCTTGAAGTTTCAAACCTTGGCAGAATTCGTTCTTTTAATAAATTATCTAATGGTAATATTTTGAATGGATCAATAACAGAGGGTTATAAAATTATAAGACTGAAGTTTTTTAAACATCCAGACCCTATAGCAATAAAAAAAGCGCAGCTTTTCTTAAAAAAGATTGCAAATGCTTCAAAAAAAATAAAATTGTTAAAAGAAAACAGAGATATTCTTACAGCTGTAAAACAAGCACAACTTGATTTAAATAAATTAAAAACCTTTTACTCAAAACAAATTGCCAAGAATACCAAAGAC
>JAYVVD010000157.1:0-5130 GCA_043787295.1 Ferruginibacter sp.
ATGAAAATTTTAATTTGTACAGTTACCTTAAAAATTTTAAACAGCGTTAGTGGAAGATATGGCTATGAAAAAAATAGGACTGATTGTACAGCGTTACGGGGAAAATGTAAATGGTGGTGCAGAAGTCTTTGCAAAACTGATTGCACAAAAATTAAGTGAAGAAAATGATATTACGATACTAACAAGCCGTGCATTAGATTACCGTTTTTGGAAGCCTGAATTGCCTGAAGGGGAATCTACGGAGAATGGTATTAAAATAAAAAGGTTTAATCACGGGCAAAAAGCTACGGGTAAAAATATTGTTCAACAAAATAGGGGATATAAAGGAAGGCGTTTATACCAAAAGTTCTACCGCTTTTTAGGTAGACCGGCATTGTTTTTAAAACTATTTCCATCTGCAGAAATAACAGAAAAAAATCAATTGAAATGGATAGAAAATGAGGGCCCCACAATGTATGATTTGGTTCAATATTTAAAAGAAAATGAATTTTTTTACGATGTGTTTATTTTTGTTACATACCTTTACTACCCATGTGTAGCGGGATTACTAGCTGTGCCCAAGAAAAGTATTTTTATACCGACAATGCACAACGAAAAGGCTGCATACTATCCTATCTTTAAAAAAACAATGACGAGTGCAAAATATTTATTGTTTTTAACTGAATCTGAACAAAGTTTTTCCAACAGACTATTTAAAACTGAAAATATAATGCAGGCAGTTGTACCCGTAGGTATTGATGTACAAGATGATTTTAAGAATAATGATGTATTAAAAAAATACGCTATCGTTCATAAATATATTGCCTATGTTGGCAGAATAGACGCTGCAAAAGGTTGTGATGTGTTGGTGAATTTTTTTATTGATTTTATTAGTAAAAATAAAAGTGATTTGATACTTGTTCTTGCGGGTAAGTATTCAGAAGTTTTTACAAAGCACCCGCAAATAATTTACACAGGTTTTATTTCAGAATACGATAAATTACAACTAATGAAACAGGCAGAGGTATTGGTAATACCTTCTCAATATGAAAGCCTTTCTTTAGTATTGTTGGAAAGCTTTGCCTGTAAAACCCCGGTAATAGTAAATGGTAAATGTGAGGTGCTTAAAGAACATATTTTAAGAAGTAATGGGGGATGGATTTACGAAAATAACCATGATTTCAACAAGATTCTTTTTTCAATTTTACAAAATGAAAATAACGAGGTTAAAGCGAATGCAGGAAACAAATATGTACTTGAGCATTATACTTGGCAAAAAGGATTGGCGGTATTAAATAATGCAATTGATTATGTAATTGCGACAAATAAGTAAATTCAGTAAACTAAAAATGATTATTTCTTATACAATTTGTTCTGCCAATTATCTTGCTCACGCTAAGGCAATGGGCGATTCATTGGTTGAAAATAATAGCCACCATAAATTTGTAATAATACTTCTCGATGAATACGCAGATTTAAATCAAAACTTTTTTACTCCCCATACCATAATACCGGTCAGCCAAATGAACATTGCTGGGTTCACTGAAATGAATGTGAAGTATACTATTTTTGAATTAAGCTGCGCTTTAAAACCATTTTCTGCCGAATATATTTTTCAAAAATATACAGCATGTAAAAAGTTATTTTATTTTGATGCTGATATTTTTGTGTTCGGATCATTACATGAAGCTGAAGCAATTTTAAATACAAACTCAATTTTATTAACACCACACTTTTGTAGAGCTATAAACAGTAGAAACCGAAGTTATATTGAAAGAACAGTTTTAAAGGCAGGAATTTATAATGGAGGTTTTTTTGGTTTAAGAAGAAATAATGAGACCGATGAATTTTTAGTATGGTGGAAAAAAAGACTAGAAATTTTTTGTTTTAATGACACAATCAATGGCTTATTTGTTGACCAGGTATGGCTTAACCTTGCTCCTCTTTTATTTAAATCGCACCATATATTTTATAACCCTGGTTACAATGCTGCATACTGGAACTTAGATGAGCGGCTTTTTACAACTGTAAACAATGAAACTTTTGTAAACGATAGATTCCCATTGGTGTTTTATCATTTCAGTGGATATGATTTTAGCAACGAAAATATTATTTCAAATTTTTTCCCTGAATATATTCTTGAAAATTACAAAATTTTAGCGCCGTTATTTAGCAGATACAAGCAAACCGTTTTAAGTAATAATTATGATAACTTTTCAAATTTGAAATCAAATTTTGGTAAAAAAGCTGAAAAAAAAAGTATTATAAAAATTAATAAGTTTTTTGGTGTGAGAAAAAGAGATTTAAAGTCTGAAGATTATAAAATCAAATAGAGGCAATAATTTAGGGGCCAATAAAAGATATTAATTATAGTTAAAGATGAAGAAAAAAATAGCATTTATAATTCAGCGATATGGTAAGCAGGTAAATGGTGGCTCAGAAGTATTGGCGAGAATGATGGCTGAAAAATTAATAAATAAATACGATGTTACAGTGCTAACAAGCAGGGCTTCGGATTGCGGTACCTGGGAACCAATTTTCACCAAAGGGACTTCTTTTGAAAATGATGTTCGCATTATGCGCTTTGATCATCCTTTGAAAGAAACTGAAAAGAAAATACACCAAGATAATAGAAGACAACGAGGAAGATTTTTATATCAAAAATTCTACAGGGTTTTGAATAAGCCATCATGGTACCTCAAACTGTTTCCTACAGCAGAAATGAACCCTTTGGAAGATACAAAATGGATAGAAGTACAAGGACCTGCAACATATGATCTTATTGACTATGTAAAAAAAAATAAAGATGAGTATAATGTATTCATTTGCTTTACCTATGTTTATTATCCAACAGTATTCAGCTTGCAGGAAGTAGCGAATAAAAGTATTCTCATACCAACAATGCATAATGAGGAATCTGCGTACAGATCGGTTTTTAAACGAATTATGCGTCTACCAGCTTTTGTTTTATTTCTTACAGACGCGGAACGGCGATTTTCCTTAAAAACTTTTGATATTGCGCATATTCCTAATAGGGTCGTTTCTGTTGGTATAGATATTTCAGATGAATACAAAGATTTTGAACTGATAAAGAAATTTGGAATAAGTAAAAAGTATATTATTTATGCAGGGCGTATTGAAAAACACAAGGGCTGTGATTTGCTCATTAAGTATTTTGTGAATTACATAAAAACTGAACATGAAATGATGCTTGTACTTGTGGGAAAAAATGCGATGGATGAGATTACCCATCCTTTAATAAAATATGCAGGTTTTGTAAGCGATGAAGAAAAAGAGCAACTTATGAAACACGCTGAAGCACTGATTATCCCTTCAAAATATGAAAGTCTTTCGCTGGTTGTATTAGAAAGTTTTGCCTGTAAAGTTCCGGTTATTGCTAATGGCGAATGTGAGGTTTTAAAAGACCATATCGAAAATAGTAATGGCGGTTGGACGTACAGCAACGAAAATGAATTTACAACTGTTTTAAAAAAAGTAATAGAGGGGTCAGAAAATGAGGAGAAAGGCCTTAATGGATATGATTATGTAACAAAAAATTATTCATGGCAAAAAGCAATGACCATTTTTGATGATGCCATTGATTTTGTAATTAATGCCAACAATATCCAACAGGATAAAAAATTATAAAAGCCTTCTTTTAGCATCTTCCATATCCTGTGGCATTAAACTCTGTTTTTGAGGTGTGAGATTATTTCTTCTCTCATATCTTTCAACCTTCTCTTTCATTTTTTTTATAAGAAAACTGCCGTGGTGTTGTTCTTCAACAAATGGATTTGTTGAAAGTTTTTTTGTGGAAAATAAATGAATATTGCTGCCGTTGGAGTAGAGTTTCCTCTTGAATTTTTTAGCTATAAAAGTCAAAGTCTCTTCTGTATAAAATGCCACATGCTGCCCTGTTTCATAAATAAAATACCACCAATTTTCTAAGGGTTGCAAATCCTTCGGCACAAGTTCTGTGCTAAACAAAACATTATCATATTTATCAAATAGTTCTTTCAATGCAGTTATAGGTTCGGGTAAATGTTCAAGCACTTCAAAGGCAGTAACCAGTTCAAAATTTGTATCTGCAGGCACTTGTGATAAATCCTGATATTCAGCAAAAATATTCTGGCAGTAAATATCAGTATTATAAAAATCGTAACCTTTATCCCGCATTAACCTGGTAAACAAACCATAGCCACCTGCATAATCCAGAAACTTTTTGCTGTGGTCAAAATTATAATAAAGTAATTTTTCTGTTACGGTTGCCATGTTTTGGTTTCGTAAAACCAAGCCTACATCAAGTTTTGTAATGGCAGAGGAATATGCTTCTTTGAGCCAGTAGGGCTCTTCTGTTTGTATAAAACCGGTATCTAAGCAACGGTAATAATCCACCTCATATTTGGAAAGCACTTTTGCTTTGAATAGCAATTCAGTTTTGCCGCCGGTTATTCTACTTTGCATATTTTTTCATTAATATTTCATGCTGTAAATTTTAAAAAACCGATTAGACTTCTTCTCCTTTTTGCCCTTTCCACCATTTGTAACCAACAAAACCAACTATTACAAATGGAGCAAACATTAAATATAAAATGCCGGAATTTAAACCCGTTGCAGGTTTCTCTCCTAACTGCTGTGCTGTTTTAGTACACATAGAGCATTGCGCAAATAAAGCTGTGCTTAAAAATAAAGTGACAACCACGAAAAACAACTTTTTCATATTGTAAAATTAAACTGTTTCTGTAATAAAACCTGTTAATCAAAAGGCTACGCTTCCTGTTTGAATTGCTATTTAAGGAAATATACTTTCTACAAGCTGGCCTTAAGATTCTTTTGGATATTTAAAGAAGAGAAATTCTTTATCGGTCTCTTTAAAATGCTTCCATGAAGTTATAGGTATCTGCACAGCAAACATTGCGCAGGTAGGCATTTCGTCAATATGCGTATCACAAAGTGTATTTACAAAATCTGTTATCCCTGGGTTATGTGCAAATATTGCTACGCCTTGCTGTTCATCTTTTAAGGCGGCAACCGTTTCGTAAAATTTTGTAGCCGGGGCATTGTACAAATCATCTGATAATATTATTTCTTTTTTTGTTTTGCCAAATGCTTCAATAAATGCTTTTGCTGTCTTTCGTGCTCTTTTTGCAG
>JAYVVD010000158.1:0-2874 GCA_043787295.1 Ferruginibacter sp.
TGCTAATAAAAACTAATTTATGAGTTCGAATCAAAATTATAGTTTCTTTCAAAGTGTTGAAAGAAGCTTTGACAAAGCTGCAAAATTTACCAAATTTGACCATGGTATTCTGGAGCAGATAAAAGCGTGCAACAGCGTTTATCAAATGCGTTTTCCATTAAAAAGAGATGACGGAACTATTGAAGTTATTGAAGCTTACCGTGTGCAGCATAGTCACCACAAAACACCATGTAAAGGTGGTATTCGTTTTAGCGACGAAGTAAACCAAGATGAAGTGATGGCACTTGCATCGCTCATGACCTATAAATGTGCCATTGTAAATGTGCCGTTTGGTGGAGGTAAAGGTGGAATAAAAATCAATCCTAAAAATTATTCTGTATACGAGCTGGAAAAAATTACCCGTCGCTATACAGCAGAACTTGTTAAGAAGAACTTTATAGGTCCTGGTATAGATGTACCTGCCCCGGATTATGGAACAGGTGCAAGAGAAATGAGTTGGATTGTAGACACATACCAATCTTTAAAACCGGGTGAAATAGATGCTGCAGGTTGCGTAACAGGAAAGCCGATAACACAAGGTGGTGTTCGTGGTCGAACAGAAGCAACCGGTCTTGGCGTTTATTTTGGTATACGTGAAGTCTGCAATATGCCCGATATAATGAAAAGACAAGGACTCGAACTTGGCATAAAAAATAAAACTGTTATAGTACAGGGGTTGGGTAATGTAGGTTATCACTCAGCGAAATTCTTTAGAGAAGGTGGCGCAAAAGTAATTGCACTTGCAGAGTATGAAGGAGCCATTATGAATGCAGATGGTTTGAATGAAGAAGAAGTTTTTCAACACAGAAAAGCAACTGGTTCTATTTTAAATTTTCCTGGAGCCACTAACCTTGCAAAAAATACAGATGCTTTGGAACTTGAATGCGATATTTTAATTCCGGCAGCATTAGAAAACGTAATTAACGGCGAAAATGCACCAAGGGTAAAAGCAAAAATTATTGGCGAGGCTGCTAACGGTCCTTGTACACCCGAGGCTGATGAAGTGTTTCACCAAAAAGGAATTCTGTGCGTTCCCGATATGTACTTAAATGCAGGCGGTGTAACGGTAAGTTATTTTGAATGGTTAAAAAACCTTAGCCACGTTCGTTATGGTCGTATGGAAAAGCGTTTTACCGAAAATTTAAATTCGCACATATTATCTCAAATGGAAACCCTTACAGGCAAAATAGTTAACGACAGCGAACGTGCATTTATTTTGCATGGCCCTGAAGAAGTAGATTTGGTGCACAGTGGTTTAGAAGAAAGTATGATTGCTGCAACAAGAGAAATCATGGAAATTTGGTTATCAAATCCTGACATCCCTGATATGAGAACTGCGGCTTATGTAAATGCAATAAACAAAGTTGCAACAAGCTATGGTGAGTTAGGAATTTTTCCATAATAATTTATTTAATAATAGTTTTAAAAGCCCCTGGTATTTTACTTGGGGCTTTTAGCTTTATAACTTTTTAGCACTTGTTCGGCCTACTACAGCTACGGTATTTTTTTACAAATACGCCTTTGGCATTTGTAAAAAAACACTGCCTTTCGTATGCCGCAGCCCTTCATCAATATAATATTGATCAACTTTTATTGTATTATGTTTTTATCCATTTATTCAGAATGAATTTATCTCAGCTTTTTTTTTTAATTTTATAACATGCAAAAGGTTCATAAATATTTACCACACTACACCTACGAAGATTATTGTTTGTGGGAAGGCAGTTGGGAATTGATTGATGGCATACCTTACGCCATGTCTCCGGCGCCGATTTTAAAACACCAGCTTGTTAATTCTAACTTAATAACATTATTTAATGTAGCCTTAAAAAAAGGTTGTGGAAAATGTAAAGCATACATGCCTATAGACTGGAAAGTAAAGGAGGATACAGTTGTGCAGCCAGATGTAAGTATTGTATGTGGTCCCGGCGATAAAAAATTTCTGGATTACCCGCCCGTATTAGTGGCAGAAATTCTATCTCCTTCCACAGCCTTAAAAGATAGAAATTTAAAGAAAGAAATTTATGCATCACAAGCAGTAAAATATTACGTTATTTTAGATCCTGCTTTTAATAAACTGGAAGTGTATGAATTTATAAATGGAGCATATAATCCTATTGCAATTTCCCCAAGTAATTATATTTTTACTTTTGAAGACGGCTGTACGGCAGATGTAAATTTTGATGATATTTGGAATTAATTCTAGCCCTAAATCTATTCCTTTTTTTAAATTATATATCGCAAGTTTCGGGTTGTACCATTAATTTATCGAACATACATTTGCTTCAAACATTTACAAATGTATTCTCAAAACGAAACAGATTTTAGCAGAATAGCAGAATCTATTTATTTTATAAAAAATAATTTTATTGCGCAGCCAAGTTTAGAAGAAATTGCAAAGCATGTACATGTAAGCCCATCGCATTTTCAAAAAATGTTTATTGAATGGGCAGGTGTAAGTCCCAAAAAATTTTTGCAATACATTTCCATAAACCAAGCAAAAAAAATGCTTGTAAATATTTCAGAAAATGAAGCGCCTACTTTATTTGAAACAAGTATTGAAACAGGTTTATCTGGTACGGGAAGGCTTCACGATCTTTTTATTAATATAGAGGGAATGACGCCAGGAGAATTTAAAAATGGCGGAGAAAACCTTACCATTCATTATAGTTTTTCCACTACAGTTTTCGGTCAAATAATTGTGGCATCTACCTCAAAAGGAATTTGCCATATTGCATTTGTTGAAGATGAAGAAACAGCATTAAAAAATTTGCAAGCAAGTTTTACTAAAGCAAATTTTATTAAATCATCGGAACAAATACACCATCAGGTAAG
>JAYVVD010000159.1:0-5528 GCA_043787295.1 Ferruginibacter sp.
TCCCTTTACTGATTTAAGTGGCAGCAAACTTAGACCTGCCGTTGTTCTTACCCAAACTAACCTTGACCTGACTGTTTGTTTTATTACGACACAAATCCAGTGGCGAGAACAAACAGATGTTTTATTAAATCCCAATTCAACGAACGGACTGAAAGGCATATCACTTGTTCGTCTAAGCAAAATTGCAACTCTAGACAAATCTTTGTCGAAGGGACTTTTGGGGAGACTAAATCAAAATGAACTTGTAGAATTAAATAATAAACTCAAACTATTATTTCAGTTGTAATAACACAAGCACGGCAGGCAACAATGGGTTTTGTGCAAGTGCGGCTTGAAGTTGTAGCAATCGGCATCAACAACATAGCAGCATTTGTTCGGGCGGGAAAAGCATCGCTGAGTATTAGTTCTTATTATTTATCTTTATCAAAAAGCCAAGCGGCGGTTACGGGTGGACGGAATTCTAATGCCACACCTGCTACAAAGCCTCAACGTTGTACGCAACCCTATTTTCAATATATCGTTCACCTTCAAATGGCATGACATTCAATGCCTAATCTCTAATAGCCAACTGCACATTGCAGCACATTTGCAAGGCACACAAAACCCACCACACAGAAGCCAACCTTGCAAAAGAGCTGCAATTGCCAACACACAGCCTGCCCCGATAATTTCGGGGGCAAACACTCCACCTTTTGAGCTGACAAAGTTGCCACTAATTAGACACTTTAACCCACCAGTAATTAAAGGCTTTTATAAAGCTTAGTTTAAGTTGAACTCACATAAATAAATCTTCATCTAATCTTCATGCAGACTTTATTTCAAAGTTGCAGTTTTACACCATTAAATAATATTTCTTCAAACAAAAAATTAAATCATGAAATCGAACAAATTAGTAACAGCAGCAACAGCCATTCTAATGACTATTTCTTCTGCAAGCTATGCACAGCCAGGCCCCAAACCAGAAAGAGGAATGAAAGCCTTGCAGCAAGTGAGTGTATTTACCGGAAAGGTAGGCGAATGGGTAAATAATGATAATTATGTTTACGATGGTTTTTATCTGCAAACCGGTAGCGAAAAGCTGCTGGTTAAATTCCCTCCACACATGGGAAGACAACTTTTAGCGGTATTAAAAAATGGTAGTAACATAAATGTAAACGGAGTGCAGGTTTTTTCGCCTATGGGTGAAAAAGAAATCAGGATGATTAGTGTAACTAGTGGTGGACAAATTATTAACGACGCACCACCAGTTGAACCAATAACGCCATTGGTTGAAGAATTGATAACATCCAGCAGTAGGATAAAAGAGCTGCAAAAAAATAAGCAGGGAGAAGTAAATGGTTTTATTTTAGATAATATGGTGATACTCCGTTTACCTCCGCATGTAGCAATGCAATTGAGCCAGTTAGCAGTACCAAATGCAAGCATTTCTTACACGGGAATTAAAAAATCCATACACAATGGCGAAGCTACCGCCGCCAATTACACAATCATACATTGTAATACCATCACCATTAATAATACTCAATATTTAACGAGATAGCTAAATACTAAGAGTAAGGCTGTATATTTTATAAAGCCTTATTCTTAGTATAAATTCTTTTTATGAATAGAAAGCAAAATTCATTCGGAGTATTTTTTCTCATTTTTATGACATACTGCCTGCAGGTAAGGAGTCAAAACAGTTGCCCCCTTAATATTGATGTGGAACTGGGAAATTTTACTAACTGGCAATGTTATGATGGAACCGTAGCGGTTTTAGGTAATATAAATGTTATAAATGTTAACCCAGGAATTCCTTTAGCGAATAGACATCAGGTTTATTCAAATACGGGTAATACTGCTTTAGACCAATATGGTCTCTTTCCGGTAAAATGTCCGAATGGAAGTGGGTATTCAATTAAATTAGGTAATAATTCTGGGGGCAGGTTTGCCGAAAGGGTCAGCTATAGTTTTACAATTCCTGCCAATGCTGACCAGTACACTTTGTTATATTGGTATGCAGTAGTTTTTCAAAACCCTAACCATAATGTGCAAGAGCAACCTAGGTTTATAGCTAATGTATTTGATGAAACAGTAAACAATTTTATTCCCTGTGCTTCTTTTACATATGTAGGAAGCGGCGGCTTACCAGGATTTGAGCAATCTACCGTAAATAATCAAGTTATTTATAAAAGCTGGACACCTGTTACAGTAAATTTAAGCGGCTTAGCCGGACATACCATACGAATTGAATTTACAACAGCAGATTGCACGGAAGGAGGGCACTTTGGGTATGCTTATATTGATGTAAATAGCGAGTGCAGCCAACCCGTGCAAGGGGCAACTTATTGTCTGGGTGCACAAAATATAACGCTAACAGCACCATTTGGCTACCAAAATTATAGTTGGTACAATGCAAATTTTTCTCAAACTATTGGCAACAGCCAAACACTTATATTAAACCCGCCACCGCCAGATAGCACTTTATTAGCAGTAGTTGTAAGACCGTATACAGGTTATGGCTGTGTTGATACAATTTTTACAAGGATAATGGCAAGACCTACACCTATTGCGAATGCTGGGATTGACCAAACAACTTGCCAGAACATTCCTGTACAATTAGGAGAAGCAACCAGTACCAACTGGGTTTATCAATGGCAGCCCTCGAATGGATTGAGTAATCCAATGGGGAGTATTACTTTAGCAACACCATTAACTACCACCTTATATATTTTGAATGTTACTGACTTAGCAAGCGGCTGTAGTAAATCTGACACTGTGCTTGTGAATGTTGTTGCCATTGATAATAAATTATCGGTGATAGGTGATACAATAGTATGTGGCAACCAGCCTATTAATATTGTTTTATCTGTAAATCCGGTATCAATGCTGCAATGGTACAAGAATAATATATTAATCCCTGGTGCCACTAATGATACTATATTAGTAAATGATACGGGGATATATTACGCTATTTTAAGAGAAAACAGTTGTGTTGTAGAAACGAGGCATTTTACAATTGGTCGCTTTGCTGTTCCAAATGCTGCATTCACAATTAATGCTGCCACTCAGTGCTTTCCTTCGCACAATATTATTGTAAATGCAATCGGAGATTCACCACAATACAGATGGAACTGGGGTGACGGCAGTACCAGTATTGGTAAGAATGCCCAGCATCGTTATGCTGTGTCCGGCAATTATACAATTAGATTAACTGTTAAGAATAGTGCAGGATGCATAGATACAACAGAAACGATTGTGCAAATAAAGGCAGTTCCAATAGCAAATTTTATTGTAGAAAGTAGCTGTGTAAATACAGTGGTTCAGTTACAAAATACCACTTCTTACTCAGGTAACAATGTATTATCGTATTCATGGGATTTTAGTAATGGTTATACTGCAAATGGTATTACACCGTCCTATCAATATAGTACAGCAGGAAATTATATTATCAAACTATCTGTAAAATCTCCCGAATGCCCTGCTGACTCATCTATAATTAGAAAAATTGTGACTATACAAAAGCCACAGGCAAACAAATCAGTTACAATTAATGCGGTAACTAATCAACAAACGGTAATACACACCATAAATAAAGGCGTTAACTATTACTGGCAACCGGCAAATTACTTAAACAGCACAAGTTCAGCTAACCCAATATTTACAGGCAGTCAAAATACACAATATTTTGTAGCTGTAAAAAATCAGGCAGGTTGTGTAAATAATGATACAGTCAATGTAAAAGTGTTTAAAGAAGCGGCTATTTGGGTACCCACTGCATTTACCCCAAATAATGATGGGCTGAATGACCACATTTATCCAATTCTCATTGGTATTAAGGAGTTAACTTATTTCAGAATTTGGAATCGCTGGGGGCAGTTAATTTTTGAAACTACCACTCAAGCCGCCGGATGGAATGGTAAATTTAACGGAGAGTTGCAGCCTTCTTCAAATTTTGTGTGGATGGTTGTTGCTATAACTGCTGATGGCAGGCAACTAAGTCAAAAAGGGAACGTAATACTTATCCGATAATCGAACCAATTTTTTAAAATAAAAACAATAAAAACACTTATCAATTTGGGAGCAAATATTGATAATGAAAAAGTTTTAAAAGCAATTGCCAATTCACCTTAATATGAATCATGGGCTTACGCCACATACATACGGGTAATTGGTAGTCAATACAGAGAAAATGGGCAAAAAGATTTCCTAAAGGAAAACCAATACCATTGTGTAGCACCAAGTTGGTGTTGCTCAATGGTTAATAAAACAAATAGGTATGAAAAATTTTTCTACAATCGGTTTCCTTATTCTTTCGAATGTATTTATGAATATTGCATGGTATGGGCATTTAAAATTCTTTGGGAAAGGCAGTCATACGGCAGCTCTTTGGCTGATAATATTAATAAGCTGGGGGCTTGCATTTTTTGAATATTGTTTTCAGGTACCAGCCAACAGAATTGGTTTTGTTGAGAATGGTGGTCCTTTCTCATTAGTCCAATTGAAAGTGATGCAGGAAGCTATTACGCTAATTGTATTCATGGGCTTTTCGGCAGTTGTTTTTAAAAATGTTCATTTTACGATTAACCATTTGATTGGTTTTGTTTTTTTAATAGTTGCTGTGTATTTCATTTTTAAAAAGTAGCAACTATTTTAGCCAATATTCTTACCCAATTAAATTAACTTACTTTTTGTGCATTTAGCTATTTAATACCTTTTGAACATGAACCGGTCAGATAAAATCTCCATCATACTCTTAGCCATTGTTGCAGCTATTTTTGGTATCTTTCATTTTTTAGAACCGGTTTTCCACATGCTGCACATTCCACCACACATAAGGCAAATAGTTTGGTTTATTTTTTTATTATCAGGCATTGTTTTACTTTTTATTTATTTGCAGCCGATGGTAAAAAAAACACCTGCTGATAAAATGCCTGGCGATACAGTAAAGGGTAAAATCAATGATTACAAAACCAACAGGATTGGGGATATTGATAAAGTACTGGCAGATACCAAACAGGGAAAAATCTGGGTACATTTTCCACCACATACAGCAAAGTTTATAATGAATGCTGCACCCAAAAATAAAACTGCAACACTTGACATACGGTCATCCAATAAAACGACTATTGATAATCTACCTTTGTTTGAATTGATTTCCGTGCAATCCATTGTTGGCTCTTTTTTGGTAGAATCTGTTCCACCGCCACCACCCGCCACAGGAAAAAAAATTGAAATATCCGGTAAAGCAGGGCAGTATAAATTAGATGAAAAAGGGAATGTTGCTGGGATGATATTTGGTAAATATTTAGTTGATATCCCGCCGCATTTGGTACAGAATATTTTTCCGGTAATAAAAGCATCGCAGGAAATTATAGTGAAAGGTTATGAACGAAATACTGAAGATGGCTTTGTAAATGTAACCGGGCTGGTAATGGTAAAACCTTATGCCATTACGATTGATAAAATTGACTACCTGCTATGAAAATATTAGTGATAGAAGATGAGCAACAGCTTGCAAAATTTATAGAAAAAGGGATACAGCAGGC
>JAYVVD010000160.1:0-16066 GCA_043787295.1 Ferruginibacter sp.
CCAAAAACAGACAGTAACGATGAAACTAAATAATCCATAAAAATATATTTTATCAAATATATAAAAATAATTAATAAACTTCCTTCACATTGCAACCGCATCTAAATTTTCCAATTGATGAGTATTTGTTCTAAAAATCCTTATTCCATTCTTTTCTTTTCTTTAGCTTTTTCTTACATTTTTATTAATCTGTGTTTTCTTATTTTATAAAATGCCATCCGCCATGTAGTAACGTCTTTCTTTTTGATAATTATCAGTTTTTCTGCAGAGGTTTTAATAATGCTAATAAGTTTTTTTTCTTTTTTGCATGCCTAATCCATATTCGTTTTTACTATTATCATCTACCTTATAGTTACTTGTTATCATATTGTTAGCATCTCTCCATTCGATTACAATTTCTATATTTGCCTCCTTGTCATCCAATCCATTGAGCAAAGCCTTTATCATATATAAGTACCCGCTACCGGATATATAAATGATGAAAATTGGTATGCCATTTGGGGATTTAGATTTGAAAAGGATATGCAAAAAAAGCATAGAATTCATAATTAGTTAAAAATTTCTTATTCGTGCACTAAGATTAGGGTTGCTTTTTAGCAGCCCTTTTCGTTTGAGGCAATTCATGTAATTTTGTACTGTTAAAACAAAGAAAAAAAAGAATGAAGATCAAATTTTGTGTGTTGCTGTTAGCAATAATTTTTCTTGCAGCATGTGAAAAAGATGTAACATTAAAAATAGATAATGCTGTACCACTTTTGGTTGTTGATGGACAGATCGAAGATGGTCAACCTCCAATTGTAATTTTGACAAAAAGCCTTGGTTATTTCAGTAAAATTGATCCTCAAGTATTGGCAGCTTCATTTGTAAGAAATGCTGAAGTATATGTATCAAATGGAGTTACCACTCAAAAACTGAAAGAATATGCAACACCCCTTGCACCGGGCTTTACGGGTTACTTTTACAGCAACGATTTTTTAAATCCTTCCACTGTTTTTCTAGGCCAGTTGAATAAAACCTATACCTTAAGAATTGTAGCTGAAGGTAAAGAATACTCTTCAACCACATACTTACCTATAAATGCTCTTACGTTGGATTCTATTTATACAAAACCGGCACCACTTAACTCAGATACAGCCAAAAGAACACTACAATTAAAATCTACAGACCCTGCAGGGCTTGGTAATTTTGGAAGGTATTTTACAAAGAAAAACAGTGGTCCTTTTTTGCCTGGAGAAAACTCTGTGTTTGATGACCAGATAATTGATGGCACTACTTTTACTGTACAATTGCCACCGGGTATTGACAGAAACAATGCACCAAAAGCAGACAGTAATTTTTTTAGAAGAGGAGATACCATTACTTTAAAATACTGTAACATTCCGCAGTCCACATTTGTATTTTGGAGTACCTGGGAATTTGCTTTTCAGGGAATTGGCAATCCATTTGCGCAACCAAATAAAGTGTTGGGCAATATCTCAAATGGTGCATTGGGTGCTTTTTGCAGCTATGCCGTTAAATACAAAACAATTATATCTCAATAAAAATAATTTCTAAATAGAACAGAAAACATGGAAAACCAAGTAGCGGAAAAAGTAAGTTGTTTAATTATAGGATCGGGCCCGGCAGGTTATACTGCAGCCATTTATGCCGCTAGGGCAAATATGAAACCCCTGTTATATCAAGGTATACAACCAGGTGGACAATTAACGATTACAACAGAAGTAGAAAATTATCCCGGTTATCCGGATGGAATACAGGGTCCTGAAATGATGGAACATTTTGAAAAACAGGCAAAACGAATGGGTACAGATATTCGTTATGGGCTTGCAACAAATGTAGATTTTGGTGTCAGACCATTAAAGGTGGAAATTGATGACGGGAAATGGATAGAAGCCGATTCAGTTATTATAAGTACAGGTGCGGCTGCCAAATGGCTTGGTATTGAAAGTGAGCAAAGGCTTAATGGGTATGGTGTAAGCGCATGCGCTGTTTGCGATGGGTTTTTCTTTAAAGGTAAAGAAGCTGCTATTGTTGGCGCAGGAGATACGGCTGCGGAAGAGGCTTTGTACCTATCAAAAATTTGCAGTATGGTTCACATGATTGTGCGTAAAAGTGAAATGCGTGCAAGCAAGGTTATGCAGGATAGAGTTATTGCAACACCTAATATTAAAATTTATTGGAATAGCGAAACAGATGAAATTTTAGGTGATAAAAAAGTAGAGGCAGTAAGAATATTAAATAATATAACAAACGAAAAAACAGAAATTCCTGTAAGTGCATTTTTTGTTGCCATTGGCCACAAACCAAACAGCGATATTTTTAAAGGCTGGTTAGAAATGGATGAGGCAGGTTATATACAAACAGTCCCGGGAACATCTAAAACAAATATAGAAGGAGTTTTTGCTTCCGGCGATGTGCAGGATAAAATTTACAGGCAGGCTGTAACTGCTGCGGGCAGTGGGTGTATGGCTTCGCTGGATGCTGAAAGGTACTTAAGCGAAAAAGGATTGCACTGATGTTTACTATACATTTAAATAAAATGAAATTCTTTGCATATCATGGTATGCATGAGGAAGAAGGCGTTATAGGAACCAATTTTGAAGTATCGGTTTCTATATCATTTAATGCACCAGAAAGAATAGCACAAATAAATGATACCATTAATTATGTTACAGTTTACGAAATTATAAACCATCATTTTTTAAAGGCGGAAAAATTATTGGAAACACTTGCGCAAAACATAACACAAGAAATTCATAAAATTGATAATCGCATCACTTCAATTAACATAACTATAGATAAAATAAATGCCCCCATAACAAACTTTATAGGAACAGTTGGCGTTAATTATTCAAAATCCTATATCTAATGAATTTGTTTTCTTTCTTATTGCTTTTTTTATTTTCATTTAACAAAATTTCCGCACAAGATTATAATGCAATTATTAAAGAGGCTGATAGATTAGAAGCTTTACCCAGTGAAAAAGCGGCCCTTTTAAAATTTAAAGAAGCATTAAAATTACAGCCTACCAGTTTATATGCGATTACAAAATGCAGCGAACTATGTTGCAGGGTAGGTGGGCGTGAAAAAAACTCAAAAGTACGTGATGAATATTATGCTACTGCACAGGAATATGCAAAAACTGCTTTAAGACTTTACCCAAACAGCGATGAAGCCAATGTAGCTATGGCATTTTCGGTAGCAAAAAGCCTGATGCTAAAAAGCGGAAAAGAAAAGATAACTGCCGTAAAGGAGTTAAAAAGTTATGGTGATAAAGCGGTAACACAAAACTCAAGAAACTTTAAAGCATGGCATGTTCTCGGCAAATGGAATTATGAAGTAAGCAACCTTAGTGCTTTTGAAAGAACTGCGGTGAAAATTATTTATGGAGGCTTACCCCCGGCATCTTTAAGTAATTCAATTATGTATTATGAAAAGGCAAAATCATTGGCACCCAATTTTACATTAAATTATTTAGAACTTGCAAAAGCTTATAATAAAAATGATGAAACAGATAAAGCACTTACTCAATTAAACTATCTGCTTGCCATAAAAAACCAGACAGAAGACGATCCTCGCATAAAGGAAGAGGCCCGGACTTTAATAACTAAATGGAAATAGATTGTTGCTTTTAATATACGAATTGGGAGATTAAATTATTTTCACTGCTCTATGATTTTAAAGGATAAATAGAAAAAAGATAGCCGGAAAATTATATAAAGTGGTACGAACAACGATTCTGTAAATTATCTATTTCCTGCACAAAAGATTTTTTTTAAGAAGCTTTCAATGCCTGCAAAATATCATCCGCTATATCATCAATATATTCCAATCCCACTGAAATTCTTATCAACCCCGGTGTAATGCCCACCGCATTTCTTTCAGCTTCGCTTAGTTTAGAATGTGTAGTAGATGCGGGGTGAGAAGCAATACTGCGGCTGTCTCCCAGATTATTCGTCATTGATAATAGTTGCAACGCATTTAAGAAATTTTTTCCGCCAGCTAAGCCACTTTTAATTTCGAATGTTACAATACCTCCACCATTACTCATTTGTTTTTTAGCAATTTCGTATTGTGGGTGCGTTTTTAAAAAAGGATATTTTACATTATTTATTTTAGCATTGCCTTCTAGTATAGTAGCCAGTTGCAATGCATTTTCAGCATGTTTATCCATTCGCAAATGCAAGGTTTCTAAACTTTTTGTAAGTACCCATGCATTAAATGCACTTAGAGATGGGCCGGTATTTCGTATAAATAAATACAACTCTTTAATCAGGATTTTACTACCCACTACCACACCGCCAAGCACACGGCCCTGCCCATCAATATACTTTGTAGCAGAGTGTACTACAAGGTCTGCACCAAAGTTGATGGGCTGTTGCACTGCAGGAGTAGCAAAGCAATTATCAACCACCAATAAAATATTGCAGGGTTTACAAAAGCTGGAAAGCAATTCAATATCAATAATATTTAAACCTGGATTAGATGGTGTTTCTACATAAAGCATTTTTGTGTTAGGCATAATAAGTGCCTTAATAGTTTCAGGCTTATCCATATCAAAATAAGAATATTCAATACCCCACTTAGGTAAATATTTTGTGAGAATAGTATGGGTAGAACCAAACACGGCCGATGCAGAAATAATATGATCTCCCGCTTTTAAAAAAGTCATAAAAGTACCAAAAACTGCAGCCATGCCTGTTGCAGTAGCAATACCTGTTTCGGCGTTTTCCAGTGCAGCAATTTTTGAAATAAATTCATCAACTGTTGGGTTAGAAAACCTAGAATAAATATTTGCACTAGTATTATCATCAGAAAAAGCATCAGCCATATCTTCTGCAGAATCGTAGGTAAAACTGCTCGTTAAAAATAGAGGAGTGCTGTGTTCTTTTTGTGCTGTTTGTTTAGTTTGTAAACGAATGGATTTTGTTATAGGGTGCAATTCTTTCATGACTGTATTTGTGGTGGCAATAAAAATATAAAAACTTATGAAAAGTAATTAATAGTAAATAATAAAGGGTACATTTTTCTATCCTTTAAAAAAAATATCATTCACCTTTACTTTAAAATTAATCGCAGCCCCGGCACGCCTTAGCGTTTCAGCAACGGAGCAATATTTATCTATTGATAATTTCACGGCTCTAAAAGCTTTGTCGGGTTCTACATCTCCCAAAAATTCAAATATAAGGTCAATAGTTTTCCAAATGGAAGACTCTTTACCATGCGCTCTTTCACCATCTACGGCTATATTAAAACTAGTAAAGGTTTGCTTTTGTTTTTGTAAAATACTGATAACATCTACAGCGCTACAGCCGCAGAGTGCCGCCAATAAAGTCTGCATAGGGCGCATTCCTTTTCCCCGTCCACCTTGCTCTACAGGTATATCAATAAACATGCTATTACCGGTTGTATCTGTTATGGTCATTCCATAATCCGGCGATGTTCTTTCTGCAATTAATAAGGGCATCCTGTAAATATTATTTTAGTAAAGTTATGAGGAGAATCTTAACTATAGGTTCTACAATATTATTAAAGTAATATTTCTTAATTGTAATTTAATTGAAATTAATTAGTAAGATATGATCTCACAAAAGTTTAGTTATTACTTTAAATAATATAAATAAACTCGGCCGAATGAGCCCCTGTTGCATACTACCCCGGCGGCACACACACAACCAATAAAAATGAGGTGGATATAGTGCTATAGCACATGCCCATAGAGCCATAAACCATTTGTGCGGTGAAACCTGTGAGCAACATTAATAAAAAGGGCCAATTATCTATTTTGTTTACAAAATTATTGTATGTTGTTTTATTACGTCTAAAAAAATATAGTACAATAATCTTTCAACACATAGGAACGACAAAAAAGAGAAGGCTAAAGTACAATTTTCGTCCATTATTTTTTTCAGGTTCACCTTGTAAAAAAGATCCGTTTTTTTGATGCAACAATTTTATCAGATTATTGCTTTATTTATTTTAGTGTAAAATTATCTTGTAGTTTTTTTTTGCTGATGAATTTATTATTTCTTAATTTCTTACTTAGATCAGCAGCATTTTTACCAACCTTATCCATTATTCTTTATTGAAATAAAACAGCTGCGACAGTGCTGTGGCTGGTTTCATCAATTAATATGGCACTCCCATTGGCACGCAAATTTTCGTATTTATCATAGACCAGTGGCGATGCGGTTTTTAATAAAACTTTTACTACTTCATTTAATTTCACGGTATGCGGTTCAATTTTTTCCAGCGTGTTCACATCAAGTTTGTATTCAATTTCTTTTATCACACATTTTATTTGTTTGCTGTGGTGCTGCAGTATATATTTATTGCCGACCTGCAATGGTTTCTCATCCATCCAGCATATTAAGGAGTTAAGTTCATTGTTTGTTTGTGGCAAATTATTGCTGAGTACAATACTATCGCCCCTGCTGATATCAATATCGTTTTCCAATAAAATAACTGCACTTTGCGGCGCAAAAATTTCCTTTACTTCCTCACCTCCAATTTCCAATTTGATGATGCTGGTTTGTATCCCGCCGGGCAAAACAGTTACCATATCTCCCTTTTTATACATACCACTAATTACCTTGCCCGCATACCCACGATAGTCGTGCAACGCCTCTGTTTGCGGTCGAATAACCAACTGCACCTGAAACCTTGGGTCGGTTAAATTTATATCACTTGTAACTGCTACATCTTCCAAATGCTGCAACAAACAATTGCCTTCGTACCAGTTCATTTTTGTAGATGCATCTACAATATTGTCGCCATCTAATGCACTAATTGGAATGTAGGTAACATCTTTCAATCCAAGTTTTTTTGCTACGTTAGTGTAATTAATTACAATGTTATTAAACACATCTTCTGAAAAATTTACCAGATCCATTTTATTAACAGCCACCACTACGTGAGGTATTTCTAGCAGTGAGGCAATGATGGAATGCCTGCGGGTTTGCTCTGCCACGCCCTGCCTTGCATCTATTAAAACAATAATTAGGTTTGCGTTGCTTGCGCCTGTAACCATGTTCCTCGTATATTGTACATGCCCCGGGGCATCGGCTATAATAAATTTTCTTTTAGGGGTGGAAAAATAACGGTAAGCCACATCAATCGTAATGCCCTGCTCACGTTCCGCACGCAATCCATCAGTAAGCAATGCAAGATCTACAGTACCATTTACTTTATTTTTTGTACTTTTTTCCAGTTGCTTTAACTGGTCTATTAATATATTTTTGCTATCATATAATAGCCTGCCAATAAGTGTACTTTTCCCATCATCTACACTTCCTGCTGTTATAAATCTTAAAATGTCCATGTGGTTGTTTTGTATTAATATAAAAACTTTTGAAACCCTGACGACGGCTTTTAGACCTGTCGATGGTTGGTTAAAAATATTTAGTTTTTTATTTACCACCGTTAGTGGTTAATAAAATAAATCTAGTTTTTATTAAACTGTTGTCAGGCTTTTTTAACCGCTGATGGGATTTAAAAATACCCTCCTTTCTTTCTATCTTCCATAGCCGCTTCTGTAGCCTTATCATCAATTCTTGTTTCACCACGTTCACTTATTTTAGCTGCTATAATTTCATTTATTACTTCATCTAATGTAGTGGCAGATGATTCCACGGCCGCCGTACAAGTCATATCACCAACAGTTCTATAACGTACCTGCCGGGTTTCTATCACATCATTTTCCTCACGTATCACAAATTGTGACATAGCGACCAACTGCCCCTCATGCACAATAATTTCTCTTTGGTGGGCAAAATAAATAGAGGGTAATCCTATTTTTTCTCTCTTAATATAATTCCAAATATCCAGTTCAGTCCAGTTGCTAATTGGAAATACCCGTACGTTTTCTCCTTTGTTTATCCGTCCGTTGTACGTGTTCCAAAGTTCCGGCCTTTGCAGTTTTGGGTTCCATTGTCCAAACTCATCTCTCACAGAAAATATTCTCTCTTTTGCCCTGGCTTTTTCTTCATCTCTTCTGGCACCACCAATGCAGGCATCAAACGAAAATTCTTCAATCGCATCTAAAAGTGTAAATGTTTGCAACCAGTTTCTGCTGGCAAATTTTCCTTTGGGTTCTGTTAATTTTTTTGCTTTAATTGTATCTTCTACTTTACGTACAACCAAGGTTGCGCCTATGTTTTCCGCCATGACATCTCTGTAGTCCAATGCTTCTTTAAAATTGTGACCAGTATCAATATGCAGCAGCGGAAAAGGAATTTTGCTTGGTGCAAATGCTTTTTGTGCAAGGTGTACCAGCGTAATAGAATCTTTGCCCCCACTAAATAACAAAGCAGGCCGCTCAAACTGTGCTGCTGTTTCTCTAAAAATATGAATGCTCTCCGATTCCAGTTGTTCTAAATAATCCAGACTATACTTACTCATTTTTTATTTTTTATTGATCATAATGATTATTTAACGCTAAAAGATCCATCTCTCGCAAAAAAATGAAAAGTTAATTAAGACACTAATTAAGAAAATGAATTTTTGCTACTTTGCCACTTATCTTCTTTAGGGGAAACTTCTTGTTTTTCTTAGCATTGATGTGCGCCTATTTATGTACATGCAGCCCACATTCTTTTTTATTGCTTTCTTCCCACCACCAGCGACCTGCCCTAAAATCTTCGCCGGTTTTTATAGCCCTTGTGCAGGGTTGGCAACCAATACTTACAAATCCATTATCCTGAAGAGGGTTGTAAGGCACATTGTTTTCTTTAATGAAAGCAGTCACATCATCTGTGGTCCAATGCAACAATGGGTGATATTTAACTAAGCTATTTACTTCATCATATTCAACTGAGGTCATATCCTGCCTGCCGGTTGAATGTTCTGCACGTATGCCTGTAATCCAAATTTCTTTATTGGCAAGTGCCTGTTGTAGCGGCAAAACCTTCCGAATGTAGCAACACTGTTTGCGGTTTTCTACAGCATCCAAAAAACTGTTCGGTCCATTTGCCGTAATAAATTTTTGCAGCGCATCAGCATTAGGATAGTAAGCAATAATTTCATTTTTATATTTTTCAATTGTATTATTCCAAGTTCTGTATGTTTCTGCAAAGTGGCGCCCGGTATCTAATGTAAAAACTTCTACCGGCAAATGATTGCTGAAAATAATATGGCTGATGGCCTGGTCTTCCTTACTAAAACTGGTAGAAAAAGTTACGCCACCGGGATGTACTTTACACAAGTTTAAAATACTGCCTTTAATGTTTAAAGGATCAATAAGAGTTACGATATTATTTACAAGTTCAATTTCCAATAGGGTATTAATGTTTTAACATTGCGAAAATAAGATTTATTCTACTAAAATGATAGACTTTATAATTTATTTTATCACCTGTACTTTAAAAAACCAGCCTCGTAAACTTTATTTATCTATAATTTTGGTAGACTAATAAGATTCTATTTTTTTTTGTACTAAATTAAATTGATATAAGTTTCATGAATTTCAATAGAAAGGTGGTTATTTTTTTTTTACTTTTTACAGCTAATAAAGTAAATGCACAGAAAACGGTAACAAATCAAAGTCTTTATTGGATGAGATATTACAACCAACTAAATTTTAATAATAAATTTACTTGGCACAACGAATTTGAAGACAGGCGTTTTTTTAAAAATAATATACAGCATCATATTATTATTCATTCCAGATTACATTATAAAATCTACCACAATGCAGATTTTGCTGTTGGAATTACATACTCACTTCAAAGCCCGCAGGATCCAGAAGCTATTCAAAAGTTGGTAATTCCAGAAGTTCGGCCTGAGCAGGAAATCAATTTTAGCCAGCAAACAAGCAAAAGATTTTCCTTTATGCAAAGGTTTCGAATTGACGAACGGTTTATTCACAATAATAATGGCAAAAATTTAATTAAGGGTTACGGTTTTAATTTTCGATTTAGATACAAATTTCAAATTAATTATTGGCTAAACAGAAAAATTTCAAAATTTAAAACAGTCTTCAAAATTGCAGATGAGATAATGATTAATACAGGTAAAAATATAATTTACAACCAATTTGATCAGAACAGAATTTACGCAGGAGTTGAACATGAAATTAATAAAAATTTATCTTTAGAATTTGGCTATTTGCGTTGGTATCAGCAAAAAAGTACAGGCTATCAGTTTTATAATCGAGAAATTATTCGATTAACGCTCTATCATAAAATTAAAATTTAGGAATATTTCGGCATCAATATTCCTGACATAGAACAAGTAAAAATTAAAGAATGGTTTTCAAGCATTTTATGCAAACTTTAATTTAAGTAAATCCGTTCATATTGTATGCATAAAAAAGTCATAATATCATTAGCGGGTATCTGTTTTGCAACGGGTTTATGTGCGCAGCAATCTTTGTTGAATAGTTTTAATCATAAAAGAGAAAAAATAAATAAAAACGGAATAAAAGCATTGGCAGTTTATTCGGTGTCTAATATTATTTATGGCAGCTTTGCAGCATCTAAAGCCGAGGGTAGTAATAAATATTTTCACGAAATGAATTCCATCTGGAATGGTATTACACTAGCCATAACGGGCATTGGTTTTTTAACTGCAAAAAAACAAGTAGGGCTTACTTACAGTACCTCTTTAAAAAAGCAGATTAATATAGAGAAAATATTTTTGTTCAATGCGGGGCTTGATGTTGCATACGTTGCAAGTGGTGCTTATTTAAAAGAAATGTCTAAAACAGCGAATAAAAATCCTGCAAGGCTTGAGGGTTATGGACAAAGTGTAATGCTTCAGGGAAGCGTTCTTTTATTGTTTGATGGAATAATGTATCTACTTCAAAACAAGCACGGCAAGCTGTTAGATAAAATGGGAGAAAACATAAAATTAACCGGCACAGGAAATGGAATTGGATTGGTAGTTAAGTTATAAAATGCCGGCTGCATAACCGATTTGCTTAAATCTAATATTTTTTGTTTCTCTGGTAATATTCAAATACATGAAACATATGTCACAGGCTTTGTAAGTTTTAGCTAACTCTTGTGAGTAAAAAATAATTACCTTCAAACAAAAATTTAAAATGCAAATACGAATTTTTGTTATCTGTTTTCTATTAACCATTGCAGGCATTTCTAATGCTCAAAAAGTTTCAACGTACGATCCCCATGCTTTGTTTTCTCCACTGTTTTATCCTGACGGCTCTGCAACGAGAGGAGCTGATGGTTCGCCTAATACAAATTACTGGCAAAACCGTGCAGACTACCAGATAAATGTTTCTTTAGACGAAAATACTAATCAAATATCTGGCTCAGTTATTATCACTTATAAAAATAACAGTCCTTATACATTGCCATTTTTGTGGTTGCAGTTAGATCAAAATTTATTTGCAAAAGGGAGTAGAGGACAAGATCGCATGCCTGTTGGAAGTCGCAGCCGTTATGGTAGTGCAGAAAGCACTTTTGATGGCGGTTATAAAATATCATCAGTAAAAAATATTACAGACAATATGAATGCTGATTATTTAATTACTGATACAAGAATGCAAATTAAATTACCAAAATCATTAAAATCTGGAGGCGAAATTATTAAAATTAAAATTGATTACTCTTTTATTTTACCCGAACAAGGTGCTGATCGCTGCGGAATTTTAAAGACAAAAAATGGAAATATTTTTGCCGTTGCGCAATGGTATCCACGGATGTGCGTGTATGATGATGTGGAGGGATGGAATACATTGCCCTATATTGGTCCTAGTGAGTTTTATTTAGAATACGGAGATTATGATTTTAGCATTACTGCACCGGCTTCTCATATTGTTGTAGCAAGCGGCGAATTACAAAATGCTGCGGAAGTGCTGACTGCTACTCAAATTAAACGACTTACAGAAGCTAAGAGCAGTGATGCCACTGTAGTGATACGTTCTGAAAATGAAGTTACTGATCCAACTTCCCGCCCTAAAAATACAGGTACGCTTACTTGGAAATTTAAAATGCAAAATGCAAGAGATGTATCATGGTCATCATCAAAATCATTTATTTGGGATGCTGCAAAAATTAACCTTGCAGGTGGAAAAAAAGCATTGGCACAAAGCGTTTATCCGATTGAAAGCAATGGCAATAAAAAATGGAGCCGGGCTACTGAATTTACAAAAGGAAGTATTGAAAATTACAGCAAAAGATGGTTTCAATATCCTTATCCTGTAGCAACAAATGTGGCTTCAAACGTAAGTGGAATGGAATATCCCGGTATTGTATTTTGTGGTTCAGGCGCAGGCGGTGCAGAATTGTTTGGTGTTACCGACCATGAATTTGGGCATACTTGGTTTCCCATGATTGTGGGAAGTAATGAAAGAAAATATGGCTGGATGGATGAAGGGTTTAATACATTTATTAATACGCTTGCCTTAAAAGATTTTAATAAGGGAGAGTTTGATGGAACCTCTCCGAGTCCATCTTTGCTTACGGGTTATATGTTTGGCCCAATGAGTGAAAGTATTTTAAATACACCTGATGCAATAAAAGAAGTAAATATTGGCGCAGTCTTATATTATAAACCAGGTTACGGATTAACATTATTAAGAAATAATATTTTGGGACCTGAAAGGTTTGATTATGCTTTTACAGAATACATAAAAAGATGGGCATACAAACATCCAACTCCATGGGATTTTTTTAGAACCATGGATAATGTAGCAGGAGAAAATTTATCTTGGTTTTGGAAGGAATGGTTTCTTGAAAATTATAAATTAGACCAGTCAATTAAAGATGTAAGCAACGATGCTGTAAAAGGCGCAGTTGTAACATTGGAAAATTTAGACCAAATGGCAATGCCTGTTATTATTGGATTTGAAACAAATTCGGGTAAAAAAGGAACGGTAAATCTTCCGGTAGAAATTTGGAACAATACAAGCGTGTTTAAGGTAAAACTTCCTACGACAGAAATAGTAAAATCAGTGACGATTGATCCTGATAAAGTTTTCCCTGATATAAATTATGCGAACAACAAGTGGAGTGGAGGGAATTAATGTAATTTGTAAATAAGTAAATTGGGAAAAATAAAAATGCCATCTTTAAATGATGGCATTTTTGTTTTTAAGTCTTTATAAATTTTGAGATTTTCCATTTTGTTTCGTCTTCCACTTCCCACTTCGTAAATATAAAAATGACATTGAAAAAATAGCTGTCCAGTAAACAAACTCATTGCTCCAGGCCATTGAAAGCGAAATGTAATTTACTTTCATAAAATAAAGTGTGTAGCTCAAGTAAAGAGAAATAGCTACAAGCTCTATTTTTAAATTCATTTTTGTTTTTCCGGTCCCGGTTACTCCATTCAGCCAAATGTTGGCAATACTCATAAATATCATTCCAAGAGATACCATTCTAATTACAGAAATACCTTCTTTAATAAAAACATCGTCTTGCCCAAACAAACTAAAAAAGACTTCAGGATAAATATTTAAAATAAATACCGGCACAGCGCAAAATGCAATACTCCAACACGTAATTAATTTTATTGCCGGGATAATGTCAGCTTCTCTTTTTTGGCCCATCAGGTTACTCACCATTGTATTACTTGTACTTGCAAATGCCCATATAAAAACGCCTGCAATTCCAAACACATTTCTCATTACATTGCTGATGGCTTTTACATTTGTACCTCTGCCTTCCAATAATAAAAAAAATATAAGCCATGTAGTTACACTTATTACATATTGTGCAACCAAAGGAATGGAGACTTTCAATATTTGATCGTTAATAATCTTATTGAATGTAAATGTTTTAAGCAAGGTATATTTTGCTTTTAAACCGGTTAAAATTAATACTCCAAAAACCACCATCATGCCTGCAAGCTCAGCAAGGATAGATGCTACAGCTGCCCCATTAAAACCCATAGATGGAAAACCTGCGTGACCAAAAATGAGTAAATAATCAAAAAGAACATTTACAACAGCCTCACAAACAAAGGCAATCATTAAATAACGGCTGTTTAAAGAGGCTACTAAAAATGCGTTGCCCATTTGAAAAAGATACAAAAATGGAAGCCCAAAGATTCTGATTTTTAAAAAACTCATTTCCTGCGGATAAGAGCCTGCATCTGCAACCGATTTCATAATAAAAGGAGCAATGAGCCAGGTAAATAAAATGCCCACTGCTGCAAACTGTAAACTAATACGAATACCCTGAGATAAAATAGTTTTAAAATTTTCATGATTGCCACTACCGGCATTTTTTGAAAATACACTTTGCATGGCATTATTTAACCCATGACCGGCAACTGCAAATATTAAATAAAATACACCCGTAATTCCTGCATTGCCCAAAGCTTCTTCACTTATCTTTCCTAAAAAGATACTGTTAATGAGCATATTTAATTGAGGAATAAATATGGAAAGTGTTATTGGTAGTGCAATTGAAAGAATCTGTCTGTTGTTTACCTGAACCTTTAAATCATTTAATGTTGCCACTGTTTCCATAAGTAGGCAAAAATATCTTATTTTGCCTGCTTAAATTCAGCCATTGAAAATTGCATTTAAAATAGAACCTTCCGCAGAACAAAATAAACAAACGCACCTTTTAGTGGAGGCAGGAGATGAAGATATTTCTTTCATGATTTATTCTAACTCGCCTTATAAGATTGAAGGGTTGTATGCCGTTAGTCTTGATAAAAATACTTTTCCGACAGATTACATAAATGAGGTAGCAAGTTTTATAGTACAAAACAATTTTTTATCTGCGAATGTTTTTTCCTCAATAAATATATTTTATAATTTTTCTACAACTACATTATTGCCGTTAGAATATTTTAAAGTAGAGCTCAAAGAAGAAATATTGTCGCAACTTTTTGTGCCAGATAAAATGAAAAGCTATTTTGAGGAGTCTTGTAAAGACGGTGATATAAAGAATATTTATTGTGTGCCAACTGCACTACACAACAAATTTGATGAGTTATTCCCTTTTGCAAAATTTGCCCACAGCACTTCTTACCAACTCTATAAACCTAATAAGACAATTTTAGAATG
Organism: Ferruginibacter sp.; assembly: GCA_043787295.1. Lineage (GTDB taxonomy): Bacteria > Bacteroidota > Bacteroidia > Chitinophagales > Chitinophagaceae > Ferruginibacter. The sequence goes on from JAYVVD010000160.1 coordinate 14,981, forward strand.
TATGGTGTATAATGCCACCATAAAAATTATATTTTACAATGAAGGTCAACTACAGATCACTCAATATTTTGATTACACAACGCCAACTGATGTTTGTTATCATCTTCTAAATGTTGCGGAACGTTTTGGAGTAGCTCCATCTTCTATCCAACTTACCCTAAGTGGTATGATTGATGTAGATTCTACTTTGTACAAGGAAGTGTATAAATACTTTTTGCATATAAATTTTGCAACCAAATATGATGTTGTTGTTGCAGAAGGGTTTGAAGAGTTACCATCTCATTTTTATCATCATCTTACAGCACTTGCCCATGCGTATAATTAGTGGAAACCATGGTGGCAGACGCATACAGCCACCGGTAAACATGCCTCATACAAGACCAACGACAGATATTGCAAAAGAAGGTTTATTCAACATCTTACAAAACCAATTAGATTTTGAAGAATTAAAAACACTCGATCTTTTTGGTGGCACAGGTTGCATAAGTTATGAACTGGCAAGTAGGGGAGTGCCCGATTTAACCATTGTGGAGAAGGATAATAAAATGTATGATTTTATAAAGAAGACTGCAGAGGAATTAAAATTTGAAAACTTTAAAGTCGTAAAAAGTGAAATATTTACTTTCATTAATTCCTGCAGCAATAAATACGATTTTATTTTTGCCGGCCCACCTTATGCACTCACAACTATTGATGATTTGCCATTAAAAATTTTTGAAAAGGGACTTCTAAACCCCGGTGGTAGATTTGTTTTAGAACATACTCCCCGCAATGATTACAGAAAATCTGAGCATCACGTTTCGGAAAGACGATATGGAACTACTATTTTTTCAACTTTTATTAACGAAGGTTAATTTATTAGCTCATCTTGCTTTTTTTAATACAAGGCTTTTCATAAATCATTCAATAAACAACTAACCAACAAAAAAGGCCGTTTCAAATAAATGAAACGACCTTTTTTAAATTAATAAAATCGATTACATCGGAGAAAGATACTGTGCATAAGCATAACCTTCTTCTCCCTGGGCTGTTCTAACTTTCCACCAGCTGTCGTCTGTTTTCTCTACCAATGTTACTACTTCATTA
>JAYVVD010000161.1:0-4518 GCA_043787295.1 Ferruginibacter sp.
CAGACTTGCTGAAAGAACAAACACCAATGATGCTCCAAATGCTGCACCGGCGCTTGTACCCACAAGTCCGGGTTCCACAATGGGATTACGGAAAAGCCCTTGCATAAGTACGCCTGATGCAGAAAGGATGGCACCGGTAACTGCACATAATAAAACCCTTGGAAACCTTATCTGTAAAAAAACAGCTTCATAAATATTCGCAGGCTTTTCTCCTTTTACAAAATGCAATACCGCAGAAAACATTTCTGAAATTTTTATAGATACTGCACCAAAAGAAACAGCACACAAAAGCATAATAATTAAAATAATTATCAGTGCCGGAAAGAAAAATTTATTTCGACTTAGCATCGGCGTGGTGTATTAAGTTCATTAATTTAATAATATTATCTCCGGTGCGTGGACCAAAATAAACAAGATCATTCTCTTCAAAGCGAATAATGCGTTTGTTTTTTCCTGCATTGGTTAATGCTATACCGGGTATATCGCTAATAAATTTATCTATACTGCCCATTTGGTCAAAGCCATAATCTGTTGCAATAATAATATCAGGATTGGATGTAGCTGCGGCTTCGGCACTTATTTGCCTTGCGCCTTTTGCATCGTACTTAACCGCTTTGCCACCTGCCAGTTCAATCATCTTATCTCCAACACTATTGCGCCCGCTCATTACAAAATAAATATTGCTGGCTCTGCCAAAGTGTATAATCATTACACTTGGTGTATCCTTTATATTTTTTGTTTGTAAAAATATTTTCGCCTTTTCAATATCGGTATCCATCTTAGTGGATAGTGCAATTACTTTAGCATTTTCTCCAAAATATTTACCAAGTTCTTTTAAAAGTATTTTAGCACTGTCAAAGGTATTGGCTCCGCCAAATGCTTTTATATTTAAGCCGGCTTTTGTTATTTGCGGTAATACATTTTCCGGACCAATATCATTGCTGTGAATTACAAGATCGGGGTTCATAGAAATAATTCCTTCGGCGCTTAAAGCCCTGTGGTATCCTACGGTTTTAAGTAATTTAGCGCTATCGGGGAAAGTACTTGAAAGATCTACTGCCACTATGTTATGCCCTTTGCCCAATGCAAAAACCATTTCGGTTAAATGCTTTGATAAACATACAATTCGCATATCTTTTGAACTATCCTTTTCTCTATTTCCAAATTGCCGGCAGGATAAAATAAAAACAGACGATAGTATTATTACAATTGTATTTTTCATGATAAAATATTAAAAAAGCAGCTTTTAATGAGCAGCTTTTAATGAGTAGTTTTTTTAAAAATTATATTTCAAATTTAATCCTACATAAGCATTTGCTTTGCTTGGCCCGGGAATATAAGCATCACCGGTATTTTTGCTTAATGGGTTTGCCAGTTGATTTACAAAAACCTTTATAGCATAATGGGTTTGTGTAATATTATTTACACCTACATAAAAATCAACATCAAAATGTTTTGACAACGTTTGTTGTACACCAATTTTACTGTTCAATAAAGAGTAACTTTTTGTATAAAATTCTTCTGTTGAAACAATAGACATTTTATCTCTATAAGCATAAATTACGTTTCCATAAATACCATATTTAAACATAATATCCAAGCCAAGGTTTGCAGTAAATTTTGGAACACCTGCTACAGGACGGTTGCTGTAATCTATTACAGAATCTTTTGTACCCACAACCTGGTGGAATTTAAAATCTTTGTATTTAAAATCAGAATAGGTAGCATTTGCAAAAGGTTTTAACGATCTCAATACTCCATTTGTAGACTGGTAAATTGTATATTTTACCAATGCCTCCAAACCATTGTGTTTTTGTGTGCCGCCATTTGCAGTGATGCTGTAAAGCGTTACACCAGAAACATCATTTGGATTTTTAACAGCTATGGCCGTCATTTTATTTGTATAAATAGTATTAAAGGCACTTATTTCATAAAATAATTTATCGTTCAGTAATGCACCTTTAGATCCAACTTCATACTGTACTCCTTTTTCAGGCTGTAAAGCAGAATTAACTTTTGCTGCTGCTGTATTTGCACCAACTGCGGGAACTACCACAAAAAAATTTGCACTCACGGGTGCTTTAAAACCTGTGCTGTAAGATGCATAAACAGATATTTTTTTATTGAACAATTTATTTATTGCAAAATGTGGCGATACCATTTTTTTATAAGTGGTATCAAAAGTAGATGGTCTTGTAACTGTGGCAGGGTTAAACCTGTCTTCCAAATATATTTTCATATTGCTTGTACCAACGCCTACAGTAATAGCAAAATCTTTTGGCAAAGACAATGACCATTCAGTAAAAAAAGAACTTGTACTGTTAAGTGTAGCAGTATTGCTGGTATTAGCATTAATAACCCAATAAGGTTCGCCTAAATTCCACTTAAGTGGTGTTACATCAAATGGATTAGCTTTCATATTATAACCAATGGTAGATGCATTTTGCCTTTGTAGTTCAACTCCGGTTATTCCACTAAAATCAATATTATTTGCAAGTGAAAATTTCGTATTAAAAGTTGAACGTGCACCATAGTTTAATGAAAGTTTATCCGTCCACCCACCTGCTGAGCTTGCATCATTTACCAGCCCCGTACCAAATGCTGTAGTAAAATTAGATAACCATTTATTAAATGAATAATTGTTTCCAATACCTGCTCGGTAACTTAACAGTTTACTATGGCCATTTCTTTTTACATACTCTAAATTTCCAGTATCACTTTTTGCATCAAACTGGTTGATGGTTTGTTCTCCTCCTCTTTCATCATAACTGTTTGTAAAACCAATATAACCGGAAATAGTTTGTTTTAAAGATGGGTGCGATTCTGTGATAATATTTACAAAATCTTTTTTAGAAGCATTATGTATAAAATATCCATCTGATTTTTGATGACCATAATTTACCAAAAGTGAAGAACGTACACCCGCTGTTTGAAACTGCGTTGTGTGGCGTTGCAATCCATAAGATCCTATCAATGCTTCCTGGCTTAAAGTAGTTAAGCCAGCTTCCGGCTTTATGGTATTTATATTTACAGCACCTGCAATAGCCAAACCATACATGGTTCCTGCAGGGCCTTTGCTTACTTCTACATTACCAATAGATCCAAAATCCAGATCGTCCATAACTGTTATTCCCTCTGCATCAGTAACAGGAATGCCGTTTAAATAAACTTTGTATCCCTGCCCGTCAAAATTACTGCTTGCACCTCTTGTACCTCTTGCACCATTGCCGTAACCTCTTATGTTAAAAGACTGACCCGCACTCACAGTTCTTCTTTCAAAGCTTACACCAGGTACATTTACATTTATTATATCATCAAAAAACAATCCTGTACTGCGTTTTAATTCTGTTTGAGAGAGTTTGGTTACAGATAAAGGTTGTAATAAAATTGATTTGTCTGTTGTAGAAGTAGCATTAATTTCTATTTCGTTTAAATTATTGTTTACTGCTGAGAGTTTAATAATTAGGCCATCAAAACAGTTTTCTATCGTTTGTTTGATTGTAGTATAACCAACATATGATACTGTTAATTCATTGTTTTTAGTACAGTTAAAATTAAAATCACCATTGTTATTGGTAATAGCACCAGTTTGTCCGGCAAATTTTATTGTTGCACCTGCTAAAGGTTTATTAGTAGCCTCGTCAACAATTTTTCCTTTAATTTTTTGTGCAGAAACTGATATGCACAATACAGTTGTAATAACTGAAAGTATAATTCCAATTTTCATTTCGAATAATTTTATTTAATGTAAACAGGCGATTTTCACCGCCATTAAAAATGACAGATTGTTACTCGCATAACCAGTAAAACCTTAATTAAATATCAAATACTGGTTATGCTTGGGGAGGTTTTAAAGCAGCGTCTGCTTTTAGGTTTAAAATTAAAGAAATACCTAGGGGATATTTTGTAGCATCCAATTTTGAGACGGATAAATTACAAAGTTCTAATAAAAATAAGGGAGAGGATGATGTATCAAAATTATTTTTTACTTTCTTATCTTTTGAAGAATTGTTTTTAGTTGCAGCATTATAGTTATTGATCAGTTCTTTTTCTTTTTTATCGTTGATGCAGTAAAAAAATGTTTTTTCATTTTCATTTTTAGTTTTTACCAGATCATACATTTCACCCTCATAAAAAAACTCTTTCCCTTCTTCTTCCCAGTAAATTTTTTCCTTTTTAGTAGTAAAATCAATAATTGTCAGCAGCTCATCTGCAACATTTTTATGCAGCAATTCTTTAATGTATTTTTTTTGCTCCTGCTGTGCCTGTTGCATAACAAAATAATATCCAATCTGGCTAAAAGCCAACATTACCAGCATTGATATTATAAAAAAATTTTTCAGCGAGTCGTTTTGTGAGCAAATATATTGAATATGCAATTGTTTAGCTAATTAAGGAACTCAGATAATTTCAATAAAAAAATCTGTATCACTACAAATAGGTATGATTAAATTTTATTTCCTTCAGCTTTCAATTTCGGATAATTGTATTTTTAAAATTTTAATAACCATACCTTAA
>JAYVVD010000162.1:0-8797 GCA_043787295.1 Ferruginibacter sp.
CGACCAAATATTTTATTGATAGTTGCGGATGATCTGGGTTATTCAGACTTGGGCTGTTATGGTGGTGATATAAAAACCCCAAATATTGATCTGCTTGCAGCTAAAGGAGTCTTATTCACAAATTTTCACACAGCCCCTCTCTGTGCTCCTACCCGGAGCATGATATTATCCGGGAATGATAATCATGTTGCAGGTATGGGTTCCATGTTTTCGGTAAAAGGTACTTCGAGAGAAGGTAAGCTAGGTTATGAACATCATCTGACTGATAGAATAGTAACAGTGGCACAGCTATTAAAAAATGCAGGTTATCAAACACTCATGGCAGGCAAATGGCACCTCGGAAGTGGGGATGCATATATACCATATGCTAAAGGGTTTGAAAAAAGTTTTGCTTTAATTAATGGTGCTGCAAATCATTTTAATAATAACCAGATTTTGGTAGATGATCCTCCTCAGTATAGGTCGGATCAGCAGCCTGTACTTTTCCCGGAAGGAAAATTCTCGACAGATGTTTACACGGATAAAATGATGCAGTTTATTAAAAATGCAGAAAAAGGAAGACCCTTCTTTGCCTATCTAACTTATACAGCGCCACATTGGCCACTACAGGTTCCGGATAATTTTATTGATAAATATAAAGGCAAATATGATATTGGATATGATTCTCTACGTGTGGCTCGCTTTAACCGGCAACAAGCGATTGGAATCGTTCCTAAAAATGCAGTGCTTGGATTAAGGAACCCATCCATCAAACCATGGATACAACTTTCAGCAGATGAAAAAAAGATAGAATCGAAAAAAATGGAACTTTATGCAGCAATGGTAGATAACCTTGATGAACATATTGGCCGACTGATTGCATTTCTGAAAGATTCAAAACAGTTTGATAATACCTTGATCGTTTTTATGTCTGACAATGGGGCAGCAGGGGAAGATTTTTATAATGACCCTGCAGGTTCCGGACCATTTCTGCGTGAACATTACAATGACAGTTATGAAAATATGGGAAAGCCTTCTTCCTTTGTTTCCTATGGGCCACAATGGGCACAAGCAGGAGCTGCGCCATTTAAATTATTCAAAGCATATTCAACAGAAGGTGGTGTAGTCACTCCTCTTATCATCTCCGGCAAGGATGTAAAAAGAGCACCCGGTCTTCAAAAAATATTTCTTAATGTGATGGATCTTGCGCCTTCTTTGCTTGAATTGGCTAATGTAAAATATCCGGAAAAGTATAACAATAAAGAAATATCACCCATGTTAGGTGAATCATTCCTCTCGTTTATTGGTGGAAAGACTAATATCATTCATCATAATAATTATGTTTATGGACTGGAACATGATGGTCAATGCCTTTTGATAAAAGGAAATTGGAAGATTACAAATATTACCAAACCTTTTGATGAATCTGCATTTGCTTTGTATAACCTTGCCAACGACATAGGCGAAACTAAAGATCTTTCAAAGTCAAATCTGCTTAAATTTAAGGAGATGTTACAGGAATGGGAAATATTTAAAAAGAAGGTGGGTGTTATACTAAAAGAAAAAGGAGAATAGAGTACATATTTATTTATAACAGATAAAAATATTGGGTTTATTAAACAATATAGCTGCAGGAGTTATAGAAAATTTGATATCAGTTTAGAGTTGTAGACTTCTTTTTACACAAACTAAACTCCGATAGCTTACGGTTATATAAATTTGGAGATGTGAAAATAGCAATCTTAAAAAATGGCCATCAAAAATTTATGACACATACTTGTTTAAGCAAAATATGTGTATACTTCTACCCATTTCTAACACTCTCCCAATGGCAGATATTTAAAATCGTTTGTGAGGCATAATTAATGCTTTTAAAAATTTCTTTTACCTGAATTAGAAGTAGGTGTATCAACAGCATCAGATTTAATAACAATACAAAAAGAAAATAATCGGCTTATATTTAAAATATTCAAAAATCAATTTATGCGTAAAATGAAAGCTGCAATATTCTTTGTGATTGCGAGCATACTATTTTTTATAGGGTGTAATAATGGATCCGTAAAAAATGGAAACAACGGCATACAAAATGAGCAAACATCTTTAAATGATACAAATAATCATACCATAACGCACGGCGAAATAACAGTTATGAGTTATAATGTATTAAAATATGGAAACGGTTGTCAAGCACCAAATGGGATAATGCACTCCTACCTCAAAACAATTGTTCAAAATGCCAATCCTGACATTCTGGGATTAGTGAAAGTAAATTCTTTTAAGCTTACAGCACAAGATGAAAATGCAACGGGCCCTATAGGTTTTGGTGACAGCATTCTTAATAGTGCTATGAATGCAGCTTATACCGGAAGATATGCTTTTTGCCCACCAACCAATAGCGCAGGAAGCGATAATATGAACCTATTATTTTATGATAAAAACAAATTTGGTTTTTCTTCGGAGTCTATTCTATGCAACTTTGAAACTGATATTGATCTTTACAAACTTTATTATAAAAAAAATCTTAATCCTGCAGATACAAGTTTTTTATTCGTTGTATTAAACCATACAAAATCAGGAAAAGAATCTGATAAAAGAGATCAGCAAATGCAGACTGTAGAGGATAATATTAAAAAATATTTTAAAAAATTGCCGGATATGATTGATATGGGCGATTTCAATTTAAGAAATACAGATGAACCTGGATATAAAAAACTTACAGCGGAAGATAACCCTGATTTTAGATTTTCTGATCCGCCTTTTAATCCCGATAGTAGATTGAAATACCCTGCCGACTGGAGTGATAATCCGGATGGATTTGCGAAATATCTTACTACCTCTACAAGAAAAAAAGATGATAGTCCTAACTCATGCGGAACCGGAGGGGGTGCAAAGCTTTGGTTTGATCACATTCTTATTTCACCCTCCATTGCCAATGGCACCGGCAAGTTTAAATACGCCTCCAATTCTTATCATACATTTGGTAATGATGGCTTAAGAAATGGCATATCTGTAACTTCTGAAAACCATCCTAATGCATCAGTGCCACCCGAGGTTTCGGAAGCCTTGTTTCAATTTTCTAATAAATATCCTGTGATCTTGGAACTATCGGTAAAATAAATGTTGTACAGTATTGATTACAATCTAAAAAACATAAAAAAAGCCCATAAGGGCTTTCAAAATCAATTCAAAGTTCTTAGTTTGATATGTTAGGGATTGGATTTATTACCCCCAAAAAAGTTTCCTAATTTATCTTTAGCAAATTGTTCAGCCTCAGAAATAAAACCACTTCCACCGGTAGTTGATGCTGAATCTGTGTTATCTGAATTTGTATTATTCTGATTTGACATTAAGTTGTTTAATGTGCTTTCCATCATGGGGAATTTCTCTTTTAGAAAGTCAGTCACAGTGCTTAATATTCCATGAGATTGGTCTTGTGTCAATCCATGGTCCTGTTGTAATTTTTCAATGAGTTCTTGCATATTTTTGATTTTGAGATTAAGAAAATATTTATTTTTTTATGTATTCTTTGTGACCATTTTTATTAATATAATATCTTCCTCCTCTTTTACCTTCATATATTGTTCTTCCTTTTGCATCAGTTTCAATTACCCTATCAGAAGAATTTGGATTCACCCGATTGGTAGGCGGAGGTTGAGATTTTATAACTGGAGTAGTATTATTTTTTGTAGTTTGAACCGGTTGGTTATTTGTTACAGGCATAGGCTCATTTTTAATACCAGGAGAAACCTGAACTTTAGTCTGCTTATTTACTTTCATTCGCATATCCGGGGTACCATTTTTATTTGTACCTGTTGATGTAGATCTAATTTTTGCATCTGTTTCAGCTTTTTTCTTTGCAGCTTTTGCATCCGTCTTCTGCTGTTCCTTTAAATCTCTCATATCTTTTTCAGCCTTCTTTTGTGCTTGTTTTAGCTCTTTTGCGGCAGCCTCATCTTTTTTCTTTTGTTCCTTTTTAATTTCTGATTTGGTAGCGCTGATTTGGGCATTCGCCAAATTGAACATCCCAACAATCAAAAGCATTATTGCAGTAATCTTTTTCATTGATTTTAATTTAAATAATTATGTAATAGTTTAAAGTTCTTATAAAATTTAATTAATTAAAAATATAAATAATCTTTCAGAATAGGAAATCCAATATCGCTACAATCAAAAAAATATGTTGATATTTCTCTTGTAAAAATGGTTTTGATACATATATAAGTTCTTGTTCGTTTCAAAGCTTTACAATTAAAATGAAGAAAATTAATAAAATTTATTTTGAGTAAGTAATGAATTAATCATAAAAATCCTATCATAAAAAAATAAAACCGACTAACGTAAGAAATAAGCTAGTGATACAAAGAGATTTCATTTTAGTAATCTTAGAAATAGCAGAGCTGGCAATAATTATTTGGAAAAGTGTTACAGCTTGTGCCAGTCTTACATGTTTTTTCAGATAAACTTTGGGCTCATTTTCTAATTTTCCTGCTTTTTTTTAATTTCTTCCTGCTCTGCCTTATATTTCAAAGATGCATTAACATCCCCAAAACCAGCTTTAGATTGTACTGTTTTTATTTCGGCTTTAATTCCCTCTGCCTGATAAAAAGACCATTATTAGATGACCGTTTTGGTCAATTAATGCTTAATTAGAATAATGACCAGCTATTAAAGCGGAAATTAGCAAATACGGCTATAAAAGCTGTAGAGATGGCTAAAAAACCGAAAATCAACCACCAGCATCATGCAATTCTTTAGTTTTTTCGTGTATTTTTTCGTATAAATGCTCTGTGGGTATTTCTATTTCTTCCATGTAATATTTTTAATTTTTCCTCTGTAAAAATAAAGTAAGTAATTGTGAGATAATGTAAAATAAAATAGCCCATTTTGCAAGAATTGGAGGAATACAATTTTTTTAAAACTAAATACCATTCACATAAAACTTATATAACAGATAGTGGAATTTATGTGAAAGCCCAAAGAAGAATAAACTTAAAAGGAAACGGCAGCCATAGTTTTAAAGGCCTTGCAAAATTATATATTGATTTTAATAGAGAATACGAAACCAATTTATACAATGGACAATGGGTAAATACAATACAACTACTTTGTCTCTCAATGAAAAAAATATATCCTAAAAATTCTGTAAAAACCTTCTACTACCGGAAGTATGTAGGAAAATCTTTTGGAGGAGAAGCGCTATTTATTATTTCGAAAAAACATCTTTTCACTTTTTTTTCATAATTTTCTCGATGGGTACTATACTGGGTTGGTGTGGATAAATGAGTCTAGTGATATCCCTTTCCTCCACATGCCACACAGCGCTGGTTTTCTCCAAATACAGTCGTTCTGTTTCCATATCTATCAGATGATACCCCGCCACCTGGTATTGTATGATGAATACTGCCCATGCCGTTACAGATATTGCACATTCGTTTCATTCCCTCGTTGCCATTTGCCTGCCCACTATTTCCTGAGTTATTATAAACAATTTTAGGTTTAGGAGGTATGCGAGCTACTCCGTTCACAAAAGGAATATTCATATCACGCAGTGAAATTGTTCCATTCAATTCTTTTCCATCAGATGTATATGTTCCTATATAAACTGCGCCATTAGGGAATTTGTAAGTGCCTTCCACTTTTTCGTTGTTGTGCCAGGTGCCGGTAAATTTATCGCCTTGCGGCGAAGATGAACTGCCAGTGCCTTCCCTTTCATAATTTTTCCAATTGCCTGTGTATTTATTGCCGGAAGGCCATGCATAAGTGCCATAACCATTTATACAATCACCAGAAATACAATGTACATCCTGCGGCGTTAATGGCTTGTATTCACCCGGCGAAAGTTTAATGGGACCTTCCGTTTTTTGACCATCTACATAATGCACGTTTTCTTTGTGTCCATCTTTGTAAACTATAACACCATCTCCATTCTCCATACCATTCTTAAAATTACCGGTGTAGCTGTAGTCATCATATGTAATGGTGCCGGTTCCGTCTGCTTTGCCGTTTACAAAATTGCCTTCGTAAACACACCAGCCAAAATCCATTTTACCGGTTCCGTTTATGCAATTGCCGGATTTACACTGGCTTCTAACAGGAGAAATCGCCATCATACAAAGCAATAAAGTAAACAGATTTTTCACTATGCTATTTTAAATAGTTATTTTGTAGAAAGTTCTTTTGCCTTTGCATCATCTGCAGCAGCAGCCACTTCGTTGTGCATCATACGATAAATACTTGCCCTTAAATAATACAGCAAATAGTTATTAGGAAGTTTTTCAATGCCGGAAGTAATTGTACGAATGCCCGCATCAAATTCGCTTAAATTTGAATAGCATGCACCTTTCATTATCCAGCCATCACTGTTTTTATCGTCAAGTGCTAGTATTCGGTCGGCAATTCTCACAGCTTCCTTCTCTCTGTCAAGTCCTATAAGTACATAGCCATACGTTGCCAGATAAGGCTGCATGTTAGGCTGCATCGTTATTGCTTTTTCCGCCATTGGCAATGCTTCTTTGTAAGCTTTTTCTTTATACAATGCTTGTCCCATTCCCCAATTAGCACCAGCATATTTATCAGTTTTGTTTAATACGGTTTGATAATCTGCCTTCGCTAATCCTGTTTTTCCAAGGCTCAAATATACATCCCCACGATTGCAAAAAGCCAGGTAATAGGAAGGATTTAATGCAATACTTTTTGTGTAATCTGCGATAGCTTCATCATTTCGACCCAGTTTAAAAAAAGCCAACGCCCTGTCATTATAGGCGGGCGCATAGTCATCAACCAAAGCAATGTAACTGTCAAAATCTTTTAGTGCATTGGCATACCGGCTTAAGTTATTAAAGTCTTCACCTCTATAAAAATAAGGATTGGGAAATTCACCTTTAAGCTGAATGCTTTTAGAATAAGCACCAATGGCTTCTTGCTTTTTTTTAAGACCATCTAGTGCTCTACCCCGCAGGCAGTAGGCCATTGGGATAAAAGGGAGAGTGGCATCTTGCAATAGCAATCCATCAAGAAGTGTTAAAGCCTCAGTAGGTTTACCAAGCTCAATACTTGCTTCTGCATGCTGAATAATAAAGGGCTGGCCATTATTACCCGCTATAACCATTCCCTTACCTGAAGATTCATACTCATCTGCATATCTATCATTTCTGTTATAAATAATACCTAAGGCATTAAGGCTGAAAATATCTTTCGGATTTTCTTGTAAAGCTTTTTGAAACATGGCAATAGCTTCCACATCTTTATTTTGAGTAAACAAATTAATTGCTTCTTGTTGTGTAGCATTTTTTTGTTGACTAAACACCGGAGTGGAAAATATTAAAAGTAAGTAGAGATAGTATCTTTTCATGTTGATTAATTTGTTCTTTTAAAAATCATACATTTCTGATTCTGATACAACATAATCTCTGCCTGGTGTACCGGTTATTTTAAGCTCGGTAGATAAACCTAAGTAATCCATACTTGTCTGTAGGAACCATCCATTGTTTGAAATTCTATGTGCTGCATCTGCTTTCATTTCGTCTAACGTATGTCTCCCAACATCTGCTGTTATTTTAGAAAGTACCCTAAATTGTTTGCTTCCTTGGGAACAGGTTGATACAAAACAATACACTTTGTAATTATGTATTTTTGTTCCACTACTCGTGGTTGCTGTGTTTTTTCTTGGTGCAAAAATTCCGTAATCTAGCAGAGACTTGCTTTGCACAGGGCTAGAAGCATTTGATTGAGGGTTCGAAGTAGCAACTGTTGCACTGGTATTGGAGCTGGCATTTGCCGCTGTAAAAAAACCACCTTTTAAACTTCCCTCTACTTTCTCTTTAATGTTCTCTTTTACAAATTGCCCTGATGTAAAGTTGAAATTATCTGTAAAATTATCACTGTAATAACTTCCTTCATTTGGAATAATGAGGCTTCCTTTACCCAATAATTGCTGGCGTTCAAAATTACCTTCCATTACAAACATTATTTTTGTCCCCCAATCGGAGTACATAACACATTTGCCTTGCCCTTTATGATCAAACTTTTCAAAATTGCCTCTATAAGTACGTGAAACAGTCATTTTGCCATCATGCTCTAAGAACTCTTTATATTCACCATATCCTTGGTACATATCTTCGTGCCAGTTGCCGGTATACGTTGAGAATTTATTGGTAATTGTGCCTTCACCTTCTTTCATTCCGTTTTTCCAGTTGCCTTCATAAACCTCATTATCTTTTTTTATCATTTTACCAAATCCGTTTATACAATTTCCTGAAATGCATCCTTCAACAGCAATAGATTTAGGTTCTTCAACTTTTGCAACAATAGGTGGTAATTTTTTTGCCTTCGCATCTAAATGAGCGGGTACTTTCACCACCTGTGCAATAACAGATATTTGAGTTGATAGAAACATGGTAAAAAACAGAAAGCAGAAATATTTATTTAATGATTTATTTTTCATAGTAATGATTTTATTTTAAGCCGAAAATGTAAATGTTTTGTGTTTCTTTATCAGATCCGTAATCTAAAATATGATTACCCTTTTTATCCTTCATCTCTGTAATATCCATGCCTTGTTCATCTTTATAATCTCTACCGGTATAATTGCCGGATTGTATCATAACATTTAACTCATCAATATATTGATCTACAATGGTCATTACCATTGTCATCATCGTTGGTTCCATTCCTTTTAAATTATAGGTAATAACATAGACCGGGGCAGGGTCGCCGGTTGTAGATTTATAAATAAAAGTTTGTGCACCGGCAGTTTCCTTTTTTGTTTTATAGAAATTTATTTTTTTGGTTTTATCCTCACGAATCAAGTCGCCGGTAT
>JAYVVD010000163.1:0-4451 GCA_043787295.1 Ferruginibacter sp.
CATGTAGATGCACACCGAAGCCCTGCTTATGTTGCCGGAGGATTTGTAAAAAGAAATTTTGTAGATCATACCATGTACTCAACCACATCTGTATTGAGAACAATTGAATTAATTTTAGGAATGCCACCTATGACCCAATACGATGCTGCGGCAATGCCTATGTGGCGTTGTTTTGCTAACGAAGCACTGGCTTCAGATTATACGGCTGTTGCGCCATTTATAAACTTAAATGAAAAAAATATTGCTGAAAATAAATGGCAGCGCAGATCAGAAGAATTTAATTTGGCTGTGGAAGATGCCGCACCAGATGTAGAATTAAATGAAATAATATGGGTAGCAGTGAAGGGAGAAAAAATTCCTTTCCCCGGACCAAAACGTGCTGCATTTATAAAGCTTGAAAATAAAAAAGATGGTGATGACTGATGAAGAAGTCTAGAAATAAAAGCTTAATAATTTCTAAACATTTTATAAAAATTCTTTAAACAAATCAACTATCAAATCGCAACCATGGTAACTATGGTTCGATTCCGAATCTGTCAACAAACTTTTATGTAATGTGGAAATTATCTATTAACAAATTGTTACCCTTCAATAACTTGGTTTAAATTAATTAAATTACTGAACTAATTTTAAATGAAACTTATTAAATGGAACAGCGGAAACAGTGGAGAAAATTAAGCGGTCAGTTGATTGAAGGTTCAATTGAAGATGAAGTAAGACGGACGGTACTGAGAGAAAAAGAAAATGGCAATGAGTTAAAAGTTTGTATTGGTACTGACAGTCAAGTTAAAGCTTTTACAGATAAAACTGCAAGGGGGAAGGAAACGGAATTTGCAACAGTAATTGTATTTGTAAGAAAAGGTAAAGGGGGTTTTATGTATATACACAATGAAGTAACAAGGCAGAAAATGAGCATCAAAGAAAGGATGTTATTAGAGGTTGCAAAAAGTATTGAAATAGCTTATGCGCTGTGTAATATTTTCACCATGTACGGTGTAGATATGGAAGTGCATGCAGATATAAATACTAACCCAAGTTTTAAGAGTAACGATGCTTTAAAAGAGGCTATGGGGTATATTCAGGGAATGGGATTTGCATTTAAAGCCAAGCCCGAAGCTTTTGCCAGCAGCAGTTGTGCTAATAAGGTTGTACAGTAGAATTTCTCAAACTTTAAAGAATGTCTTTCAGGCGGCTCCCTGAAAGACATTCTCATTTTTAATAACAGATGGATTATAATTTTTGGAATTTTGTCCTGCCCATAATGCCATTAGTAGACATATCAAAATAATATAACCCGCTGCTCAAATTGCTTATGTCCTGCTGAAAGTTATTAAACCCTTTTTTTACAAAAAATGTTTTTTGTAAAATCACTCTTCCCGTATTATCTAAAACTTTTATTAAAACATTTGCTGTAATGGGTGATACGATATTTGCAGTTAAATTATTTCTTACAGGATTTGGTGTTACTGTAATGGTTGCTTTTGTTACAGGCAATGTAACAGTTACATTGTTTGAATATTTAAACGAACCGTCTTTATCTATAATTTTTAACCTGTAATAAAGTATAGTCGATTGCTGGCTGATTGCATCTTTATCTGTAAAATCATAATCGAATAAATTATTACTGCCTGTTGCTTTTACAAAAGCAATTTGCTTAAAATTGTTTCCATCTATACTTCTTTCCAGGTTAAAACCTGTAGTATTAATTTCATTGGCTGTTTTCCACCTCAGTAACGCAGACATATCGCTTTGCAAAATGCCATTGAACGAAATTAAATCAACGGGCAATACGATATTTGCTGCAGCAAAATAGAAAGTTGAAAAGGATGGAACTGCTGTTTGTAATACATACCCGCTAGAACCTTGAACTAAATCCGCACTGGTATTAGCTACAGGAAATTGAGTCGTATTAGAGGATAGCACTCCACTACAAGCGTCGTTATTTTTTAAAATCTGTAAATTACTTATAGTGGTTACGCCACTTCCGGCTGACGATTTCAAATTATTAAATTCAGTGCTTGATATATACAATCTTACTTTAACAGGCGTTGAAAAAGAAGTGTTAGTTGGGGTAATGGTAATATTTCTGTCTAGATATTTTTTACCACCCGCCGTTCTTACTGTACCTGAATTTTGATAAAAAGAAGAAGTGACTATACCAAGATTTTGCCCCATAGCATTTAATTCCGCCATAATGTTTCCATCGGGACCAGTAATGGGTACCCATAAAAAATTATTGCTGCCATCAATTGTTACAGGTGTACCGGAGTTGCAGGAATTTAAGGCGCCAGAAGACACGTTAACTGTTTTTGGAATGCTACTTAAACCGCTGGCATCTCCATAGCCTAAAAAAGAATATTTAATTACACAACCAGGGCATGCTGGGGAAGTAGGATTTGCCGAACCCGGACCGGAAGTTGCCGATGAATTATCCATTACCAAAAAAAGATCTTTTCCATTAGGGGTAAAAGCTAAATCACGGTATCGGTTGGTACTTTGAAAGTAAGTTATAGTATCACCTGCGTTACCAACAGCCCCACCAATATTACTGGGTAGGGTTTTGTTACCGGTAGCATCCAGCGGTAATCTTATTAAACGCCCCCATTTTAAACCGGCTGCAACCAAAGACCTTTTCCAACCCGGTATTATTTTATTGCTGTAAATGTCTAGACCAGACCATGCTTCAGATTCCCAGCCACCATTACTGGGGTTGGTTTTCCAGGTATTGGCAATTGTAGCAGCAGTACTTGGGTATGCAGAAAATAAGGGATCTCTATACGAACCAGGGTTTGCAGTATTAATCGCATTCATTCTGGTAACTTCATTACCTATAGCAGGACATGCAGAGTTGCCACTGTTATCTGTAAATGCAGCACCTGCAGATACGCTTGTATTTGTGCTTGGAGTAACTGTTCCATTATAATTTCCATCTGCTGCATACCCAATTACTAAGGGATGCCCGTAATTTTTAAATGGTTCAATAATGTTTATTTCATCATCGCTGTAAGGCCCATGCGATGACCCATATAAAATATTATTTGCAGTATCATATGCAAAACCCTGATTGTTTCTAATACCTATACTGTAGACTGCACTATTAGCTCCATAAGGATTTGCATTTGGAGCATTAGGTAACCATGCTCCTAGGCCTGTATTTCCATTAGATACCAGATTAAATCTTAGAATTTTTCCTTCGTAGGAATCAGGATTCTGTGCCTTGTTTATTCTATCTCTATTTCCAAACTGCCCTGCCCCCATATCACCTTGTGCATAAAATAAATACTTTGTGCCGCCCGGTGTTACAGGAGCAATAATTATTCTCTGAGAATTATGATCGCTGCTACCCGGTAAAGTATCACATAAAGAAACCGGAGATTCTAACAAGCCGGAAACTTTATTGTAAGTAAATTTTACTAATCTATTTGTAAAAAATACACCTGTTGGAGAAGTGCCACCATTTGAGCTGTAGATGTAAGAGATATAAACGGAATTATTTTCACTACCTGTACCATCTAAAAAATTTGGATGCAGCGCTAAACCTGCAAGCCCACCTTGAGCACCGGTACCGTTTGCAAACTGGCAATTAAATGTACGGTCAGCTACTGGTAAAAAAGTACTGCCCTGAGAAATGTCTAGCACAGTAGTTTTTACCCCCGTATTTGGGTTCATTTTGTATACTTTATATCCTTTGGATTCTGTTAACCATAAATTGTTATCTGGGCCATAAGTAATTTCCCATGGGTATTGAAGAACATTAGGATCCGAAAGTACCGTACGGGAAAAAATTTCATTCATTCTGCTTCCTTTTTGCAAAGCATCTGTTACACAAATATCAAATGTGCAGTTGGCTGCTACGGTTGTGGTATTGTTATGTACTCGTATTAAATAGGATGTTCCTTCTGTTAGTGAATTTGTTAACAAAGGAGTAATTGTTGCACTGCTGCCGGCACCGCTGGCGCAAGCAATTTCTGTAAAGCTGCCACAACTGCCGGCTAACAATTGGATTTTTACATTGGTAGCACCAGCCCATCCCACACCAATATTACTAATTGTAATTGTTGGCGTTTTTGTTTTGGCTACAAACTGATACCATACATCTTTTGCGGTTCCCAAAAAGCCGCAGGCTGAGGAAATGGTATACCCGTCAGATGTGGCACCACTAAGGGTTTGGTTTATTAATCTGCTTGTGCCTGATACACAAGTAGAATCTGTAGTTATCAATGTAGCGTTTGCACATGTATTGCCTTGTGCAATTGCTGTCGCCATAAACCCTAAAAAAAACTGTAGGGCTAAAAAAAAGCGTAAATTTTTTGGTCTCATAAAAAAATAAAATTTGAAGGATATTATATATGCGTAAAATATGATTGCTAAATATTTCACATTCAAAAACAGCAGATTAGAAGTTTTATTGTATTGTATAGAAAATTTTCTGTATAATTTTTTCCTTCTCC
>JAYVVD010000164.1:0-7649 GCA_043787295.1 Ferruginibacter sp.
AGGTAATATTGTGTTCCAAAAGCTTTGTTCTCTAATTAAAAATGTAACGCCAATATTTCTGCTAAGCAACATTTCAACAGTCTCTATTCCTATTAAACCACCCCCTACAACTACCGCATGTTTAATGTCTTTTGTATGTTGCTCCATGGTTTGCAGATCCTGCAAATTATACAAACCCTGAACGCCTTGCAGATCCTGACCTGGCCAACCAAATTTATTGCTTTTACTTCCTGTTGCGATTACAAGAAAATCGTAATCCAGCTTGGTTTCATCAGTTAATTGAATATTGTTTTCCGCAGGGGAAATTAATTTAACATGAGCCTGCAAAAGATTAATTCGGTTCTTCTCCCAAAAAAAATCCTCATAAGGTTGTGTATGTTCTTGTTTCATGTGACCCATATATATGTACATAAGGGCTGTGCGGCTGTAAAAATATTTTGATTCAGAGGAAATAACTGTAATTTCAAAATCGCTTTGCTTTCTAATATGCCTTGCACAGGTAATTCCTGCTATGCCATTACCGATTATAATTACTTTATTAGGCATTGGTAAATTGTTTGCTTAAATTTTTACAATATAACATATAATGGTATTTTATTAACAGATACAAAAAACGGATATTATTCATTGAGAAAAATATCCGTTTTTAATTAATTTAATTACGGCTTTAATAATAAAACCTTACAGATTTATTTTTGTTCATTCAAATTCCAGTTATAATCTAAATATTCGAGATTTGCATTTGAATTTAATTTTGGCGAAGCATATTTGTTTATGAATTCAACTTTGGTTTGACCTTTTTCAAAATCGCCAGAATACCATTTAAAAATAGAAGATAATTTAGGGTTGGCTGCAGAAACTTTATTCTTTTCAGTATCAGCTAAAAACGCTTTTCCTTGTTGATCCAACTGTGCATTTAAGGATTTCGCTTCATAAGCTACATTTAACAATTTAGGACAGCTGATAGATGCACAATTTATGGCGAAATGGCTACGTGGATCTCTAAATTGTTTTTTAATAATTTTAAACTCAATTGTATTTAAGGTCATTTTTTTATTACCTATACTAAAAAACTTTTTATCCCATGCGGTATTAATAAATATGATTGGATTTGATGCACCTAACTCTTTAATTGTTTTTACCGGATAATTGCTGGTAATCAATTTTATAGTGTAAGCATTGTAAGCATTAATCCAGTAAGCTAATTTTTCATCTTTACTCCAATTGTTGGCTGGAGCATTGTCACTTAGTTTAGACAGGTATGAATTAAATTTAGCAGAATCTTTTATAAAACCTTTATAATCAACAAAACCTCCTTTATTAACATGTTTTTGTAAAAGGCTTGTCCATTCTTCATGCGTAAAGGCTGTGTTTTTGCCTTTAGGAATACCAGAAAAACAAGAAGATAAAAGAATTATAGTCGAAAATATAAGTACTGAAAATTTCATAAATAGATTTGTTTTTAGAATTACGTATTTAAGTTAGCAAGAGTTTTTAATAATATCAGTTTAAACGTAAATAAGGGAATCAAAATTTTAAAGGAAGTCTATATTTACAAAGTAAATACAAACAAAAATGATAAAATATTTCATTCAAATCAGTATCAATATTTTACTAGCTTCAATTTTACTTTCATTAGATAATTGTAACGTATCAAATAGTAAACCATCTTTTGCAGAGGAGTTTCCATTTAGAAAAAATTTAATTTCAGGTGTTAATATGGAAGCTCCACCTAACCCTGTAGATAGCAGCTGTTTTACAAGTATGCACCGAATTAGAGCAAAATGGGTTTCAATAATACCTTTTGCTTTTAGCAGGCAGGGGCAAACATCAGTACAATATAATGCGGACAGGCAATGGTGGGGCGAAAGAGAAGAAGGTATTGTAGCATGTATACAACTTGCTCATGCTGCCAATATGAAAGTAATGCTTAAGCCTCAGTTATGGATTGGCGGAGGCGTTTATACCGGGCATTTTAAATGTGAAACAGATAGTGCCTGGAGAGGATGGGAAAAAAATTATTTGAAATATATTTTACACAATGCTATAATTGCAGAAAACAACAATGCAGATTTACTTTGTATTGGAACCGAAATGGACTTAGCCGTAAAAGAACGCCCACTTTTTTGGAGCAACTTAATTGACACTGTAAAAAAGATATACAAAGGCGAAATTACTTATGCCGCCAACTGGGGTTGCTTTAAAGAATTTACCAGCTGGGAAAAATTAAATTACATAGGAATAGATGCTTATTTTCCTTTAAGCAATGCAATAACACCGAGCGTGGATGAATTGCTCACCGGATGGCAGCCACACTATACAGATATACAAGCGTTTACTGAGCTAAAAAAGAAGCCAATACTTTTTACTGAGTATGGTTACCGTAGTATGGATAAATGTGCTGAGGAACCATGGCTTTCAAACAACACAGGAACAGTAAATATGCGTGCACAGCAAAATGCATACGAGGCTTTATACAAAAAATTTATTCCTCAAGGTTGGTTTGCCGGAGGATTTTTGTGGAAATGGCATGTGTATGATTTGAAGGCTGGTGGCTTAGCAAACAACAATTATACTCCCCAGAATAAACCTGTAGAATCAACCATAAAAAATTGGTACAATATTGAAAAATAACTTGAAAATATTACTTTTTATATCTGCAACTTTTCTATTTTATAACAACACAACCGTAGCACAAAACAATAGAATGGTTAAAAGTAAAAGCTATAATTTATTGCTTAAAACATTATTAAAGCATGATGTGCCCGAAATAAGTATTGATAGTTTAAATAAAATAAAAGATACAGTTTTATTGCTGGATGCCAGAGAAATTGCAGAGTTTAATGTAAGCCATTTAAATAATGCAAAGTATGTAGGTTATAAAACTTTTAATATCGATTTATTGCATAACACAAATAAAAATCAACCAATAGTAGTTTATTGTTCTGTTGGTTACCGAAGTGAAAAGGTTACCGAAAAACTCATTAATGCGGGCTTTACAAATGTTCAAAATTTATACGGGGGTATTTTTGAATGGAAAAATAAAAAACTTGATGTGTATAATTCAAATGGTGTTACTAATAATGTACATCCTTACAGCAACACATGGGGAATATGGTTAAAGTATGCTGATAAGGTTTATAAAAATCCTGATTTATCTAAGCAGAAAAAGTAACCTTTTTAAAAGAATAAAACATTGCTGTAAGTACAACCAAATATTCTAATCCAACCAAATAATAGTTTTCTTTAAAATTGATATTGCCATAGGCGTTATAAGATAAAAAGGCAATACCCATCCACACGAAAGCGTATTTTTTATTAGCCATTAATGCAAATGGCAAAAGATTGATGATATACCAGGGATGGACAGTGGTTGCAAAAAAATAATAAAGTGATAAAATTATGAGTGAGTATAAAGCAAATTGATTCAAGGATAATTTTCTTTTCATAAAAAAGATTACTGCATAAACTACTAAAAAAATCACCATTAAAAACGGTCCGATAAAGCTTATGTAATTGTAACCCTTTAACCACCAACCAATTTCTCTGGTTAAGTAATAAACAGATGCATTAAATTCAAAATTTTGAAAATAAAGGTTAAGGCTTTTTGCAAAACCTTCAACAGAACCTGTTGCAATAAATGGCAGAAACAAAAGGGCAGCAACGGCGACTGCTGTTAATGAAAAGATCATTCCTTTTTTAAACCCCAAAAGCCTGATAATTAGTGGCAAAAGCAGCAATGGCAGTAGTTTTGTTACAATGGCAAGCCCCCAAAAAACAGCAGAGATGGTAAAATTATGTTTAAGAATAAAATACATACTGATAACCAAAAGTGCAACCTGAATTACTTCAAAATGTGCGTTGCCCGCCCCTTCAATTATTACAAGGGGGTTTAATGCATACAACACAACCAGCTTTACATCTGCATTTATTTTTTGCAAAATTTTTACAATAAAATAAACTGCCACACAATCTGCAACAGCAACCATTAATTTTATAATAATTATGCTGACAAAAATAGAACTGCTGCCAACAAAAGCTGCAACAGTAAAGACGCCCTGCATTAACGGCGGATAACAGGTATAAAATTGCGGATGGTTTATTAAACCATGCAGTTGACTTAGGTATAAATAATTTGCGTTGGAATTATTTAATGCTGACAAATAATTATCAGGCGTTGTAACCAATGGATTTTGCCCGTTTACGATTAAATGTCCATCCCATATAAACCGATACACATCATCGCTAAGCGAAGGCATAATAAACGCTGAACCGATTCTTAATATAATTGCTGCAAATAAAAGCTTTTGTAAGGAAATATGCTTTCTGTTAAAATAAAACAAGATAAAAATAATATGCAGCACCATCTGCCAGCCAATTAAATAAACAAAATCTTTTCTTTCAATAAAAATTTGACCTGTAAATAAGATTATTGCAAAAAACGCAATTAGTAATAAATAAAACTTTGGGTAATTTTTATTGTTGAAAGTAACATTAGGCATATTTAAAAATAGTTTTTATAATTTTAATACCTGCAAGAACACTGCCTTTGAAGGTTCCGCTTACTTTACTTTCTCCACCTGCCCTGTTCTTATATTTTACAGGAACATTCAAACAAGCCAATTTATTTTTTACTGCTTTAACTTGCATTTCCACGGTCCAGCCATAATTTTTGTCTTCCATTTTTAATTCTTCCAAAGCTTTCCATTTTATTGCCCTAAATGGACCAAGGTCAGTAAATCGGTGATTAAAAAATATACGGATTAAAAAAACTGACAACCAGTTTCCAAAAACCTGCTGGGGAGTCATGCTACCGGCTGTTCTAAGTTCCTTCACCCGGCTGCCGATTACCAAATCAGCATTTTCAAAAATAATCGGAGATAATATATGATCTATATCTTCTGGGTAATCGCTGTAATCTCCATCAAGAAAAACAACAATATCGCAACCGCCGGTTTCTCTTATATAATCTATACCCTTAAGACAGGTTATGCCATAACCGGAAATTTTTTCGAAAAGTACAGTCGCACCATTAGCTTTTGCAACCGCCGATGTATCGTCCACACTATTATTATCTACAACAATAATTTCAGTACAAATGCCCGTGGGTATTGCGTTTAATACCAATGCAATACTTTTTTCCTCATTAACTGCTGGTATAATCAGTTTAATTATTTTGTTGTAATACATTATTTAAATATGAAAAAGAAAAATCCGGTGTAAAAATTTAATTGGTAAATATCATTAACAATTTACAATTTTAGAAACCATTAATATTTACTTTGCGTAATTTGAACAATGTTAAAAAAATATTATGAAAAAATACATCTTTACATTTTGCAGTTTTTTATTAATTATTAGCAATACGAATGCACAGGTAAAAAACTTGCAGGATTATTTTCAGCGGGTTGACAAATTTTTATCAGCAAATGTAAAATCAGGCAAAGTAAATTATAAAGGCATTAACGCTGATAAAAAAGATTTGGATGCTCTTGTTAGTTATGTTGCAGCTAAACAAAAATTCACTTCCCTCTCAGAAGAAAAAGCCTTTTACCTGAATGCTTATAATGTTTTGGTAATAAAAGGAATTATTAATAATTATCCTACAAAAGGCCCGATGGAAATAACCGGATTTTTTGATAAAAAACAATATGCTATAAACGGTCTAAATCTTACACTAAATAATATTGAAAACGACATCGTTCGCAAAAAATTTAATGATGCACGCATTCATTTTGCATTGGTATGTGGCGCCAAAAGTTGTCCTCCCATTCAGGCTTATGCATTTAAGCCCGAAAAATTAGATGCGCAACTTGAACTTGTTACAAAACAAAGCATACAGAACGCTTTATTTACTAAAATTGATTTAAAAAATAAAAAAGCATCTGTTTCCATGCTCTTCAACTGGTATAAAGATGATTTTATAAAAGCTAAAGGCAGTGTACTTAGCTTTATAAACACCTATTTACAAAGTGCTTTACCAGCAAATACAATGATAGAAAATTACACGTACAATTGGGCGCTTAACGGTTAGTTCCGTTATTTTATAAAGGAAAAAACACCGGCAACTTAAAGTTTCCTACATTTTTTTTGATGTTACAACATTGAATAGATAATTTTGCGTTTTAAAATTAAATTAAAATATGTCAACAACTAAATCGTATGCTGTGCAAAATAGTGAATCCAATCTGGCTTCATGGCAACTTGAAAGAAGAGAACCAGGAGTAAAGGACGTTGAGTTCGATATTTTGTTTTGTGGCGTTTGCCACAGCGATCTTCATCAAATAAAAAATGAATGGGGTAATTCTATTTTCCCAATGGTACCTGGGCACGAAATTGTTGGAAAAGTGACACGTGTAGGTGAAGGTGTTTCTAAATTTAAAGTTGGCGACAAAGTAGGAGTAGGTTGTTTTGTAGACTCATGTAGAACATGTGACAATTGCAAAGATGGACAAGAACAATATTGCAGCAATGGCAACTCCGCCACTTACAATTCTTTGGAGCAAGATAAAAAGACACCAACTTATGGTGGTTATTCAAAAGCGATAGTAGTAAATGAGGATTTTGTTTTGAGCGTATCAGACAAACTTCCGCTCAATGCAGTGGCTCCATTGTTGTGCGCAGGTATTACAACTTATTCTCCACTTAGGCATTGGAAGGTTGGTAAAGGGCATAAAGTTGCTGTTGCAGGGCTTGGAGGTTTGGGACATATGGCGGTAAAATTTGCGGTATCATTTGGTGCAGAAGTTACTGTACTTAGTACATCATCCAAAAAAGAAGAAGATGCAAAAAGATTGGGTGCACACAAATTTGTAGTAACAAAAAATGCAGATGAATTGAAAGCCGTTACAGGTTATTTTGATTTTATATTAGATACCATTTCTGCAGAACATGATTATGCAACTTATTTATCTTTATTAAAAACCAATGGTGTACAGATTTGCGTGGGTGCTCCACCAACGCCTGCTGCAATACATGTGTTTAATTTGATAGGTGGTAGAAAAAGTCTTGCAGGTTCATTGGTAGGCGGATTACCTGAAACACAGGAGATGCTTGATTATTGTGCAGAGCATAATATTGTTTCTGACATTGAAATGATAGACATAAAAGACATTCACCCAAGCTACGAACGTATGTTAAAGGGAGATGTAAAATATCGTTTTGTTATTGATATGGCAACATTGTAATTCATCATTCATTAAAATAAAAAAATTATGGAAAAATTTGCATTATTAGCACGTGTAGAAGCCAAGCCCGGCAAAGAAGCAGCAGTAGAAGCATTTTTAAAAAGTGCTTTAACATTAGCAGAAGCAGAGCCTGACACCGTAAGATGGTATGGTTTAAAAATTAATGAAAACACATTTGGCATTTTTGACACTTTCGTTACCGATGATGGCAGAAAAGCTCATTTACAGGGAGAAATTGCAAAGTCGTTAATGGCAAATGCAGCTGAGCTTTTGGCCAAAGATCCAGTCATAGAATTTGTAGATTTACTGGCAGTAAAATAAATAACTGCACATAAATAAAGAATACAAAGTAGTATAGAAAATAATCGTGTTATTGAAGCAGTGCCAATTCAATAAGATAAAATAACACAATACTTTTTTAAAGATCCATCTTAGCTATTGGATCTTTTTTTATGCACTCAC
>JAYVVD010000165.1:0-10643 GCA_043787295.1 Ferruginibacter sp.
GATATGGGTGCTGCAGATTTATATGGCGGAAGAGTATATGTAAACACTGAATTGTTAGGAAACAGTAATGAACTTAGTTGGTCTGGTACATTTCAGGGACTTACCCAGATATTCAACAAAACAATACCGGTAGATAACGGGTTTGTAGCCAATACATGGCTTACAGGATATCGCACAATTAATGATGTGAATAATGTATTAAGTGCATTAGGAGTAGTAAATGCAAACCAGGTAAACAGAGTGGAAGGCGAAGCAAAATTTATAAGAGGTACCGTATATTTTGATTTGGTTAGACTTT
Source organism: Ferruginibacter sp. (assembly GCA_043787295.1). Lineage (GTDB taxonomy): Bacteria > Bacteroidota > Bacteroidia > Chitinophagales > Chitinophagaceae > Ferruginibacter. Next base: position 299 of record JAYVVD010000165.1, read on the forward strand.
TTGGTAAAGCATTTAATGATGGACCACCTGCTAATAACCCAGGTGTACCACTTATACTTAGCCCAACAAAAAGTATAACACCGGCTAGTAATGTAGCAAGAAGCAGTGTATCTCAGGTGTACGATCAGGTAATAAAAGATTTAATGGATGCGGAAGCAAAGTTGCCTGCTTCTAACGGTTTTTTTGCCACAAGAAATGCTGCTGCTGCAATGCTTGCCAAGGTCTATTTGCAAAAAGGAGATTATGCAAATGCGCTGCAAGAAGCGAACAAAGTGATTGCTTCCAACATACAATCTTTGAATACTAATTATGCTGATGAATTTCCAAACAATCCAAATGGTCCGGTAGCTTTTAGCAATACACAGGAAGATATTTTTATGATACAGGTTAACGCAACGCAAGGCGTAAACGATTTCAATACCTTTTTTTCATTAAATAGTAGAGGCGATATTGGTATTACAAATAATCATTTAGCATTGTATGAACCTGGAGATCAAAGAAAAGCGCTCTTTAGTGTAGATGTAACTACCAAATTTGATAATGCTTATGGCAATGTACACATAAGCCGTTTGGCAGAAATGTATTTAACGAGGGCGGAATGTAACTTTAGATTAGGATCTTCAATAGGAGCAACTCCATTAGATGATGTGAATAAAATTAGAGCCAGAGCAGGCTTGCCCGGTTTAATCGTTGTAACCCTTGAAAATATTTTAAAGGAAAGAAAATTGGAATTAGCTTTTGAGGGTTTTGCACTACATGATGCTAAGAGATTACAGAATAATATAGGAACACTACCATTTAATTCAACAAAATTAGTTTATCCAATACCCTCAAGAGAAATAAGGGTAAACAATAGCTTAGTCCAGAATGCAGGATATTAATATTATAATAGTTTAATAAACAAATGTAAAAAGTCGCTTCCCTAACAAGAAGCGACTTTTTATTAATAGAATTTTAATAAGTTGTATTTATCTAACGAAAAATCTTTATTTTTGCCGCCCAAAACTGTTATAAAATAACTTAATTGTTTGTTGTGATGTCGGGGTAGCTCAGCTGGTTAGAGCATCGGATTCATAACCCGAAGGTCGGCAGTTCAAGTCTGCTTCCCGATACAAAACCCAATCCTTAATTAAGGTTTGGGTTTTTAGTTTTTTTCAAGTTTTCATAAAGCACTATAACTTATACATCAGGAGAATGGCATTCTTTCCAGTAATTCATAATATTTAATATTAGTTTTTCTATTCCTTGTAAAGAAGATGGCTTTACAAAAAAACCTTGTACTGATTGTGAATATGCTTTTATAACTATTAGCTGTTCGGCTGCCGTTGTTAAAAATAAATAAGGAATGCAGCGAAGATTTAATTGCTCATTATTGTAAATCTTTTCTCTTAACTCCATGCCATTTAATCGTGGCATATTAATGTCTGAAAGAATTAAGAAAGGTTTAATTGACATGGAAAGCAAATATTCAAGGGCTTTTTCTCCATCTTCAAAATAAATAATTTCATTTTCATAGTCGAGTTTCTTAAAAACATCTTTTAATATTTCCCTGTCATCAACATCATCTTCAATAATTATAACAGGACCATTTTTATTCATAACAGATTATCATTTTAGAATGTAAAATATTAAAAAACTATTGTGTTATTTTTATTTGTTTGTAAATAATTGAACGCAAAAAATATGGGGAATTTATTTATCCTCCATAAAATTATAAAATATTTGGTACAATATTTTCAATAATATCAATAAACAAAAAATATGAAAAGTAAGAAAAAGATTGCTGACAAAAATGATGTTGAAAAAGTTGCAGACCTTAAAAAAAACACGACTGCAAAAAGTCCTGTTCAAAAAGGATACAACGAAAAAAACCCTACACAGCCTGAAGGTGCATACAACCCAGATTCAAAAAAATAATTCTATTTTTTAATTCTTGGAATCCATTTTATTTCAGAAACATTTAATAAATGTGCAACATATCTTGAAAGTGCAAATAAATGATCGCTTAATCTATTAAGGTATTTTATTACAAGCTCATCAACAAAAATATCATCCTCGCTCATTTGTACACAAATACGCTCTGCACGTCTGCAAACACATCGGGTAATATGAAGTGTAGAAACTGCAGGATGACCACCGGGAAGTACAAAAAATTTCATTGGAGGTAATGCTTCCATCATTCTATCAATATCTTTTTCCAGGTAAACAATATCCTCTTCTAAAAGATCAGGCATTTTCATTAACGGCTCTTTCTCAGGGTCGCATGCAAGAGATGAGCCTATTGTAAAAAGTCTGTCCTGAATTTCTTTTAAAATAAGTTTACAGTTTTCATTTTCAATCAGATCTCCGCATAAACCAATGTAGGAATTCAATTCATCTACTGTGCCATAACTTTCTATACGAATATGGCTTTTAGAAACTTTTGTTCCCCCAATTAAACTTGTTTTACCAGAATCGCCTGTTTTGGTATATATTTTAAAAGCCATTGTGCTTTGTATTGCTGTATTATAAATTTGCTAAAGTTGGGCTTACATTTATTTTATCGGTTTCAATCAATCCATCTTTTAACCTGATAACTCTTCTGGCAAAACCGGCAATATCTTCTTCATGAGTAACTAGTACAATCGTATTACCGTCGCTGTGTATTTTTCCTAAAATGTCCATTATTTCGTGAGATGTTTTAGAATCTAAATTTCCTGTAGGCTCATCTGCCAAAATTATTGATGGATTGTTTATTAGTGCTCTGGCTATTGCTACACGTTGGCACTGCCCGCCACTAAGCTCGTTTGGTTTATGATCCATACGATCTTCGAGTTTTACTCTCCTTAAAACCTCTGCTGCCCTTTCGGTCCTTTCGTTTTTGCTTACACCGCTATATATTAAAGGCAGGGCTACATTTTCTGCGGCAGTAAGCCTTGGCAATAAATTAAATTGTTGAAAAACAAAACCGATCTCCCGGTTTCTTACTACAGCAAGGTCATCATCTTCCATGCGGCTTACATCTTTTCCATTTAAAATATACTTTCCTCCCGTTGGTGAATCAAGGCAGCCTAAAATATTCATCAGGGTTGACTTTCCGCTTCCACTTGGGCCCATCAATGCTACATAATCATTTTTAAAAATATCCATAGTTATTCCCTTAAGCACAGGTAATTCCTGCTTTCCAAGAAAATAACTTTTTTTAATATTTTGTAATTCAAGAATGGAGGAAGTGGCCATATTTTTAATTTAAAAAAAATTATTTTTTTATAACTTTTGGTACTATAAAGAAAGGTGCAATTTTGTTAGCTGCATTTTGCAAAGCGGCTTCATTCGTTATACTTTCGGTAACTATATCTTCCCGCAAAATATTTACATTGTTAGTCATGTGTAAAAAAGGTTCAACATAAGCAGTATCCAACTCATTCATTTTTTCTATCAACCCAACCATATTTTGTAAATCATTTTTGATCTGTAGTTTTTCGGTATCATCAAATTTTAGTTTAGCAAGTTTTGCAAGTTTTTCAATCATTGCATCATTTATCTCCATTGTACAAATTTAGTAATTAAAGGGCACAGCACTGTGCCTTTTACATGGACGGACAGCGATACAAAAAATCAAAAAAAACAGGCAATAGATTTTATTATCTTTACCGCAATATTACAACCATGAGCGAACCGTTAATACCAACCCCAAAAAATATAGTGATGAGTGGTATAAGGCCAACGGGCTTTTTACATTTAGGTAATTATTTTGGTGCCATTCGCAATTATATAAAAATGCAGAATGAATTTGAGTGTTACTTTATGGTAGCAGACCTGCATTCGCTTACAACGCATCCAGATACCAAAGAATTAAAACAAAATATTTACCGTGTAGTTGCAGAAAATATTGCATGTGGTTTAGACCCTGATAAGGCAGCGTTTTATTGCCAGAGCCATCTAAGAGAAACATCAGAATTATATTTATACCTCAATATGCTGGCTTATATGGGGGAGCTGGAAAAAACGGTTACTTTTAAAGAAAAGGCCCGCCAAAATCCTGATAATGTAAATGCAGGTTTGCTTACTTATCCTGTATTGCAGGCAGCAGATATTTTATTGCACCGGGCAAGTTATGTACCTGTTGGAAAAGATCAGGAGCAACACCTTGAAATGGCCCGCACTTTTGCAAACCGATTTAACCATCGTTATGGCAGTATTTTTCCCGAGCCAAAAGCATTTAATTATAATATAGAATTGGTAAAAGTTCCTTCTTTGGACGGCACAGGTAAAATGAGTAAAAGTGAAAACCAGGCTGCAACATTATACCTTGCCGATGATGATGATACCATCAGAAAAAAAGTAATGAAAGCAAAAACAGATAATGGTCCCACAGAAAAAAATACGGTGATGCCAGATTATATTGAAAATATTTTTGGACTTATGAAACTGGTAAGTTCACGTGATAAACTTGAACAATATACTGTTAACTTTAATAACGCAACCATTAGATACGGCGATTTAAAAAAAGAACTTGGAGAAGATATGGTGAAATTTATAGCGCCTATCAGACAAAAAGCAAACGACTTATTGAACGATGAAAAAAAGTTAAAGCAAGTTTTGAAGCAAGGTGCAGAAAAGGCCAACCAAAGTGCACACACAACCATGAATGCAGTTAGAGAAGCAATGGGATTAACTTATTGATGATGCAATTCGGTTCATTCATGAAATCCAAAACATTGATACAATAAATAATAAAGTGAAATAAATAATATGAACGGTACAGATTCATTTCATTTTGATAAGTACATTTACAGCTATAAAATAAGCATATGAAAATCTTTCAACACCTTTTTTTTGTTTTATTGTTTTTGTTTTTTTGCGGGAATATATCAGCCCAAAATAAAGCCACAGATCTCTTACCCCTTAACCCAAAAGTTACCACCGGTAAATTACCCAATGGAATAACTTATTTTATAATGCCAAATGCAAAGCCAGAAAAAAAAGTGGAGTTGCGGCTTGCATTGCATAGTGGAAGTGTGAGCGAAGACGACAACCAGCAGGGCCTTGCGCATATGTGCGAACACATGGCTTTTAACGGCACTAAAAATTTTAAAAAGAACGACATCGTTTCTTTTTTGCAGGATATCGGTGTTGGGTTTGGGAGTGATTTAAATGCATATACATCATTCGACAGAACAGTTTACATTCTTCCCATTCCAACAGATAAACCAGATAACCTTGAAAAAGGATTTCAGGTAATTGAAGATTGGGCACACAACGTAACATATAACACAGAAGATATTGATGGGGAAAGACAAATCATTTTAGAAGAAAGCAGACTTGGGAAAGGAGCGAATGACAGAATGCAGAAAAAATGGCTTCCCGATTATTTTAATGGCTCTCGTTTTGGAGAAAGATTACCTATTGGCAAAGATAGCATCATCATCAATTTTAAGCCCGATCTTATTAGAAATTATTACAAAGACTGGTACAGACCCGATTTGATGGCAGTAATTGTTGTAGGAGATATTACAAAAGAAAAAGGTTTGGAAATGATTAAAAAACATTTTGCAAGTATTGAACCCATTACAAACCCAAGGCCATTACAGCCATTCAACTTTCCAGCATATAATGTTGATAAAGGCATTGTGGTAACTGATAAAGAGGCGACCGGTTTTAATGTTCAAATATCGTGGCCAGCATTTGCTCACAACAATTTAAATAATGTTGCAGATTACAAAGAATTTCTTACACAGTCATTGTTTAATGCCATGTTAAATGCACGTTTTAGAGAAATTACTCAAAAACCAAATCCACCCTTTTTATTTGCAGGAGGAAGTTTTGGGGGATTTATAAAAGGCTTTAATCAATTTAGCGTAAGTGCAGGAACAGGAACTAATGACCCTGCCAAAGCCGTAAAAGTTTTAATAAACGAGGTGGAAAGAGTTAACCAGTTTGGGTTTATTGCGCCTGAATTGGATAGAGCAAAAAAGAATTTATATTCTAACTACGAAAGTTCATTTAAAAGTAAAGACAAAACTGAATCTTCGAGTTTGGTTGAAGAGTATCTTACCTTATTTTTAGACGGAGACGCTGCACCGGGTATTGAAAATGAATTTGGATACGTAAAGCAATTTTTACCAGAAATAACACTCGCAGATGTAAATAAACTGGCAGAAAAATTAAAAGAAAATCCAAAACATTTTGTAAATATCACAGGTCCTGAGAAAACAGACAATTTTAAACTTCCAACCAATGAAGAACTTGTTGCAATGGTTAACACCGCGGCCGCTGAAAAAGTTACAGCTTACGAGGAAAAAACTATTTCAGCAAATTTACTCTCTAAAAGCCCTGCAGCGGGAAAAGTAATAAAGAAGACTGCCAATAAAATTTTAGGAACAACAGAATTGTTATTAAGCAATGGCGTTACTATTACATTAAAACCAACAGATTTTAAGGCGGATGAAATAAAGTTACAGGGTGAAAGATACGGGGGCAGCAGTAACTACAATTTAAAAGATAAATATTCTGCGCAGTATGCTACAGCAGTACAGGCGGCTATGGGTTATGGTAATTTTGCCCCTCAAGACCTTACGAAAGCAATGAGTGGCAAAAAAGCATCAGCAGGTACTTCTTATAGTGATACAAAAGATATTATAAATGGGAATGCTACAATAAAAGATCTGGAAACAATGTTTCAAATACTGTATTTAAAAGTTACAGACCAGCGCAGAGATACTGCATTGTTCACTTCTTATGTAAACAAAAACAAAGCTCAAGTAGCGGGTATTATGAGTAATCCACAAGCTGCTTTTATAGATTCGATGTATAAGTTTATGTTTAATAATAATCCAAAAGCACCGGTGGCGGTTCCGCACAGCGAATATTTTGACAAAATAAATCTTAAGCGTGCTATGCAGATTTACAAAGAAAGATCGGGAGATGTTACAGGGATGCAATTTGTAATAGTGGGTAGTTTTAAAGAAGAAACCATTACTCCATTAATAGAAAAATATATTGCAAGCCTGCCTGCAAATGGGAAAAAAACCACCTACAGAGATAATAAAGTACGACCTGTAAGGGGTAACAAATTACTGGAATTTAAAAAAGGAAAAGAACAGAAAAGTTTGGTGATGCAGATATATAGTGGTGATGTACCATACTCTGAAGATGCTGCATTAAAAGCAGAAGCAATGACAGAGGCACTTAATATAAAAATTATAGAAGAAATAAGAGAAAAAGCGCAGGCAATTTATGGTGGTGGAGTATTTGGCAGTTTACAAAAAGAACCATACCCGAGTTATACAATGATGGCACAATTGCCAACAGGGCCTGAAAAAGTAGAAACTGTTTTAAGCAGTTTAAAAAGTGAAATTGAAAAGATTCAAAAAGATGGTCCTGCACCTGAGACGTTGGAAAAAGTAAAAAAGCAATGGCTGGAAAAATACAGAGAATCTTTAAAAGACAATAATGCATGGATAAAAGTATTGCTCGATGCCAAAGTTGAAGGCGCTAACACAGATAGGTTTATTAATTACGAAAAATATGTAAAAGCCATAACTGTGGCTGATGTAAAAAATGCTGCAAAGATTTATTTAAACCCAGCCAACATGATTACAGCTGTACAATTACCCGAAAAAGCAGCAGAAAAGCCCCACAAATTGTAAATGGCAGACCATCAAAAGTGATAGAAACTTTTGATATTAGCGATGGAGATATTACCATAGATATTGTTGATAATGCCGAAGCAGATGGAGACCAGATAACGCTGTTTTTTAATGGAAATGTAGTAGCAAATAAAATTACCCTGACTGAAAAAATGGTATCATATAAATTAAAAGCAGTAAAGGGTGTAAACAGCATTATCATGTTCGCAGAAAACCTTGGTAAAACGCCTCCTAATACTGCTTTAATGCTGATAAGAAGTGGTGGAAAGGAATACAGAGCAACTGTACGCAGCGACCTGAAAGAGAGCGGTGCGGTACAGTTGAATTTTAAATAAATAAATTAAATTAATGTTTAACGGCAATGAATTGTTTCATTGCCGTTTTTATTTAAAAGCTATTTTATCTTTATCATAAAAATTCCTTGGGAGAATAAAGCTTTCTTATACTGTTTTTACTAAAAAATATCACAGGGATTATTACTTCAAAAAAATATTTTCTTTGAAATAATTACACTTACTTTCGTAAATAATTTTTACAATTATAACAGGTTATGGCTAAAACAAAAAAACCAAAACACATTGCTATTGCAGGTAACATTGGTGCAGGTAAAACTACCCTTACAGAAATGCTGAGCAAACATTATAAATGGATTCCTCAGTTTGAAGATGTTGACCATAACCCCTATCTGAATGACTTTTATGAGGACATGCCACGGTGGAGTTTTAACCTTCAGATTTATTTTTTGAACAGCAGGTTAAATCAGTTGCTGGAAATACAAAGGGGAACTGAAACTATTATACAGGACAGAACAATTTACGAAGATGCAAATATTTTTGCTCCCAACTTACATGATATGGGGCTGATGGGTAAGCGGGATTTTGAAAATTATTATAAGTTTTTTGAAACTTTAAAAACGATGGTACAACCACCCGATCTTTTAATTTATTTAAAAGCATCGGTACCTACACTTGTTTCTCAAATACAAAAAAGAGGAAGAGAATATGAAGAAAACATCAGGCTTGATTATCTAAAAAAACTAAATGATTATTATAACAGTTGGGCAGATGGATACACAGAAGGAAAACTGTTAATAATTGATGCTGACAATAACAAATTTGCTGAAAATGAAGATCATCTCGGAGAAATAATTTCAGGAATTGATGCGCAGTTGTTTGGATTGTTTTAGAGTTTGGATGGAGTAATAAGTTTTAAGTATTGAGTATTGAGTTTTAAGTATCTGATGGGGGGTAAGAGATAAATTTAAATCAAGTTTGATGATATTTTTTTTAAAATTGCGGAATGGTATCCTTCCTAATTCCTCGCTTCTTTAGTCCAGCAACCTGTTTTTCATTGCATAAAAAACAAGACCAACAGAGTTTTTAACACCAAACCTTTCCATCAGTCTATCTTTAATAGCTTCAACCGTACGGGCACTGATAAATATTTTTGCTGCAATTTCACTGGCTGTAAACTCCATAGCCACCAACATTAAAACTTCTTTTTCCCGGTCACTCAAAACCGCTTCAGATGCAAGTGATGGGTTGAATTTTTGTTTACTGTAATTCTTTTTTATAAGTATCCTGTTAACAAACGGACTCAGATAAAAACCTGTTCTTTTTACATCGTTTATTGCTTTGTAAACTTCTGACGGCTCTGTATTTTTAAGTAAATATCCGGCTGCTCCACAATCCATTAAATGCCCTACAAACCGGTCATCTTCATACATTGTCAAAATAATAACTCTTATTGTAGGAAACATTTTAGTAATTGCTTTGGTAGCATCAATTCCGTCTTTTATGGGCATTTTTAAGTCGCACAATATAATTTCGGGCATGCTATCAGGTATCATAGCTAACAGTTCTTCTCCATTTTCGGCTTCCAATACAAACCGCAGATTTGTATATTGCCTCATGGAAAGAATTACTCCTTTTCTAAAGATTTTGTGATCATCTGCAATTCCTATTTTTATTTCGGGAACCATAGAAAGTTAAAAAATATTTGTTGTCGTAAGTTAGTGTTTAATTCTTCAATTTGCGACACTTACAAATTACTATTCTTTGGTATTTCTAAAGTGATTTTATAGTAAGTATTACTTGAATCTATTTCAAACATTATTTTACTGTTTAAAACTTTCATGCGGCTGGCAATATTTTTTAAGCCAAGGCCGCTACCCATGTAACTCAGTTTATCATACTCTGTTTGTATTATTCCTTTACCGTCATGGTGTATGCGAATATATAAATTATTATCACTTACATTTTGCGTAAGATGTATAAATCCAGCATTGCTATGCTTAATGATGTTGTTTATTATTTCCTGTATAACTCTAAAAGCAAGCATTTCTCTTTCGCCTGATAACCTTTCCCTGTAATCGTGAAACCGTGCAGATGCTTTTATAACACCGCTGCCATTTATTTTTTGAAAAAGATCATTGGTAGCACTTTCCAAACCGAAATTTTTTAAAGTGGGCGGCATTAAACTGTGGCTGATGTTTCTTATTAACTGAATTGCATCATCAATGATTTGTTTGGCACTTAAAATACTTTGTATCTGCTGGGCTTTCTCCTGATTTACAAGATTTTCATTTAAGTACAAGCGAACAGTTGCCAGTAATGGGCCTGCATCATCGTGCAGATCAGCAGCTATGCGTTGCCTTTCTTCTTCCTGAAAACGGATGCTTGCCTTTAAATATATTTCCTGCTTTTCTTCTTCCA